>NVSW01000025.1 GCA_002401365.1 Piscirickettsiaceae bacterium
ATTGGCTATATGGAAAAACCAGAGGTAAGAAAACTTGCTGATAAGGCGGGCTTTATTAATAGCCGTAAAAAAGACAGTACCGGGATTTGTTTTATTGGTGAGCGTAAATTTAAAGATTTTTTACAACAATACCTACCTGCACAGCCTGGCGAAATTCAAACACCTGAGGGTGAATTAATCGGCACTCATCAAGGGTTGATGTATTACACATTAGGCCAACGACAAGGACTTGGCATTGGTGGCGTAAAAACAGCCGCTGAAGCGCCTTGGTACGTGGTAAAAAAAGACCTCACTAATAATATTTTATTAGTTGCTCAAGGACACAATCATGCGTTGATGCAAAGCCATTCATTAAATGCATCGCAAATGAGTTGGGTTGCAGGTTCTGCACCTACTGATGACTTTAGCTGTAGCGCTAAAACTCGGTATCGTCAAAAAGATCAGGCATGTCGCGTTATCATCAACGAAGATGGAAGCTGTACGGTACAATTTGACCAACCACAACGCGCCGTTACACCTGGACAATCAGTTGTCTTTTATAACAAAGAAATCTGTCTTGGTGGCGGTATAATAGATTCTACTTTTTAATTTACTCGAAAAAACATTAAACATATGACCCTAGACAAATTAAACGCTCTTTCGCCGGTGGATGGCCGCTACGCCAGTAAGGTTGATGAATTACGCCCAATTTTTTCAGAATATGGCTTAATCAAAGCCCGAGTAACCGTTGAAGTACGTTGGATACAAGCATTGTCTGAGCATGATCAAATTTCTGAAGTACCGGCCTTTTCAGATGAAACGCATGCCCTATTGGATAGTATCGTCACTGAGTTTTCATTAGCAGATGCGCAGCGCGTTAAAACAATCGAAAGTACGACAAACCACGACGTTAAAGCCGTTGAGTACTTCTTGAAAGAAAAAATAGCGAATAACAGTGAGTTATTGGCAGTGAATGAATTCATCCATTTTGCTTGTACATCTGAAGACATTAACAACCTATCGTATGCGTTAATGCTTAAAGAAGGCCGTGATGAAGTGATGGGGCCAGCCATAGCCAATGTGATTGATGACATTAAAGACAAAGCCATTGATTATGCGGCAATTCCATTATTGTCACGTACACATGGGCAAACCGCCTCGCCGACTACCATGGGCAAAGAGTTTGCTAATATTGTGGCGCGTCTAGAACGTCAATTATTACAACTGGAAGATATTGATATTCTAGGTAAAATTAACGGCGCTGTGGGCAACTACAACGCGCACTACTCGGCTTACCCAGACATTGATTGGCCAGCGTTTGCTGAAGAATTTGTGGAATCTTTAGGGTTAACGTTTAACCCATATACGATCCAAATTGAACCGCATGACTACATCGCCGAGTACTTCCATGTTCTGGCTCGAATTAACACAATTTTAATCGATTTCTCGCGTGATGCATGGGGTTATATTTCCATTGGCTATTTCAAACAAAAAACCATAGCCGGTGAAATTGGCTCATCAACTATGCCACACAAAGTTAACCCGATTGATTTTGAAAATGCGGAAGGTAACTTTGGTATCGCCAATGCACTGATGAATCACTTTTCAGAAAAGCTACCTATTTCAAGATGGCAGCGTGATTTAACAGATTCTACAGTACTTAGGAATTTGGGCACTTGCTTGGCGCACAGCTTAATTGGTTTCAAATCGCTACAAAAAGGTATTTCAAAATTAAAAATAAACGAAACTAAATTACTAGCTGACCTAGATGCTAATTGGGAAGTATTGGCTGAACCTATACAAACAGTCATGCGTCGTTATGGTATTGAAAAGCCATACGAAAAATTAAAAGACCTGACACGTGGGCAAGGTATCGACCAAGCGTCCATGCAGGCATTTATTATGACATTAGAGATACCAGAAGATGCTAAAAAATTACTGTTAGATATGACACCCGCTAGTTATATTGGCTGCGCTGTACAATTAGCAAAAAACATTTCCGAATAATCCAAAAGTGTGACCTAGTTCAGATTAATTTAAGGATACTGTGCCATACTTTTATCCAATTGCAGAGTGTATGTACTGAGTTCTTTTATCTCCCCTCTCTCTCCTTAATTGAACTCTGAACCTTGCAACACTAAAACCGAATTGATTATCAATTCGGTTTTTTTTTGCTATTTGTTGATTATCCCGTCCAGTAATGATTAACTTTGATTATGAATAAAACATCGAAAAGCATAGAAAATGCTGTTTTTAGAGAAACAAAAGAAACATTTTCGTTACATTCTTATGACGAGGACCAACAAGCATTAGTCTATTTAATTAACCAAGCACAGGTATCCGTAAAGATTTACAGTCACTTACTCTGTCCAGCTATTTTCAACAGCGAACTAGTTGTTGATGCTTGCGAGCGTTTTTGTCTTAAGAACCATCGCACGCATATTGAAATTTTAGTGCAGAAAACTAGGCCGCTAACTAATATATCTCATCGTTTATTATCGTTAGCACATAAACATATTAGTAGTGTTTCGTTTAAAAAGTTAAACCCTGATATCAGCCAGCGTACAGATGATTTCGTTTGCTTTGATCGCAGTGCTTATTTTCAACTACCTAATGCCGAACATTATGAGGCTATTTGCAATTTCTCTGATGCCAGTCGAACGGCAATCTTTTCAGCCCATTTTAATGATGCTTGGGAACGGAGTCACCACGACCCCGAATTACGAATGTTGCTATTATGAAAATTAGATTACTTGTGTTTTTAAGTCTATGTACGCTTGCTTTACCGCTTTGTGCTGAAATTGAGTTTATCCCCCTCTATCATCAAAGCCCTGAGAAAATTGTAAAAAAAATACAACCTTTTCTGCAACAAGGTGAGGTTGCCGTCGCTGGACATAATGAGATAATTCTGCGTGCCGAGGCTGGAACAATTATCGAGATGCTACAGCTGATTAAAAAACTTGATCAAGCAGCTCATAGGCTATTGATTTTAGTCAATAGAGATGGACGTTTTGATGAACAAGAAGATGGCTATCAAGTAAATGGGGACATAAGTATTAATACCGCTTCACGTAACCCTCTGAACGCAAAAGCTAAGGCAAAAATATACAGCACAAAAAGCATTTCAAATGAGAAAAGCACAGAAAAAATACAGGTTCTAGATGGCTATTCTGCGTTTATCTCTACTGGCATAAATGAAGCAACGCCTGTTATCCAAATCCAGCAATATGGAATCAAGAGCCACATCACCACGGGAACTGAATATCATGAAGCATCGAAGGGTTTTTATGTAACCCCTCGCCTATCTAGAAATTCTGTCATCCTTGAAATTTCCCCGTGGAAGGAAGAACCTTTTTCTAAGAACCGCACATCAGCTAAATTTAACCGAGTATCGACCGTTGTTCGTGGGCGCTTAAATAGTTGGATAGCGTTAGCAGGTATTAACGACAATAGCCAACAATCACAAACGAAAATGTTAGGACATCACTACCAAACAACATCAACTAATAATCAAATTTGGGTAAAAGTGATAGATTTAGACGCAGAGTAAAATCAGTCTTGTAGCTTAGTAACTCTCCCTGGTAAAAATATCTCCCATTTTTGCCCGCCTTCATCGCCACGTTTTGAAACAATTGTTCCTTTATATAAGGCAACCAGCTCATTAACAACCGCCAAACCAATACCATGACCATCTGTCGTTTCGTCGGCACGAATGCCGCGTTTTAAAACATTTTCTATATCTTCATCGGGAATACCTGGGCCGTTATCTTCAATGATAATACTAATACCACTTGTTTCACTCACCTCGTCAACAGCTTGATGCACAGAAACAAGTACTTTTGATAGCCCCCATTTATAGGCATTGTCTAATAAGTTGCCGAATAGCTCATACATATCACCCTTTTCAGCATAAAAATTCAGGTTCTCAATATTTTTGTTAAGCTTAAGTTTTTTATCAAAGTACACCTTGTCCAATGAATCCGTTAATTGAGTGATTAGATGACGTAGTGATAGCGGTTCAGTCAATGTTTGGTGACCTTTTGCAGCAGCACGATTTAGTTGATAATCAACAAGCTGTCGCATCATTAACGTTTGTTTTTCAATCGTTTTAAGATCTGACAAATTCAATTCATTTTTTTCATAAATACCCGTTAAAACTGTTAGCGGTGTTTTTAAACTATGTGCCAAATCAGATAAGGTATTACGGTAACGTTCTAAGTGTGTTCGCTCATTTTCTATCAAGCGATTTAAGGTATTGGCAATGTCTTTTAACTCGTCACTATAATGACTTTCCAGATATTGCCGCTCACCTTGTTGAACACCTTCCAAATCAACAACAATATGCCTTAAAGGGCTTAAGCTACGTCTTAAAACAAAAAACTGCGTCATGATAAGCAACACCCCTATTCCGCCYAACCACTTCCATAAAACAGAACGAAAAYCTGCAATTTGMACATCTAAATTTTTTGTAGATTCAACAATAACAAATTCAAATGTTGCGGATTTTTTAAAGTTATTCTCCAACACCGCTTTGTAATGCAATTGAAGATAGCTTGCGTCAGTTAGGTCTGTACTGATAACGAATTTTCTTTCACCCGTTGAGAGCTTCATAAAAGGCGTCAACCTGTACCCTATTGATGATTTGCTTCGCAAAACCAGATCGCCGTCATCGCTAAATACATAGGCGAATAAGGCAGAATCAATTTGCGAAAAGCGAGGCTCCGCCAAATTATTTGGAATAATGACTTTCAAGTTTTTAGTTAACTCAACACTAGCAAGTAGTGAGTACAAGTGAATTTGTAAGCGTTCACGCAATGCACTTTCAGCACCCGTTTTATAAGCTGCATCGATAACAAAGCCGGCCAAACCTAAGAAAAAGAACAAAATTAAGCTAGCGGATATTAACAGCCTAGACTGTATGCTACCTTTCATTTAGGCTAATAATTTAGCTGTCAGCAGGTATAGAGAAACGGTATCCACGTCCCCTAAGGGTTTCGATTGGCTTAAGCTCCTCATTTGGGTCTAGTTTTTTCCGTAAACGACCAATAAATACTTCGATAACATTACTATCACGATCAAAATCTTGTTCGTACACATGGTCGGTTAATTCTGTTTTAGAAATTACTCGCCCCGAGTGCATCATCATATATTCGAGCATTTTGTATTCGTAGGCTGTTAACTCCACTTGCTGTGAATTCACGGTAACCTGTTGAGCGCTCGTATCGAGCAATATCGGCCCACATATTAGTTGTGGAGTAGCCCAGCCAGCAGAACGCCTAACTAAGGCATTAATTCTGGCTAGCAGCTCTTCAATATGAAATGGTTTAACCAAATAGTCGTCTGCACCCGCTTCCAAGCCTTCTACTTTCTCTTCCCAACGAGTACGTGCTGTTAATATTAAGATTGGAAACTTGATATTATTGGCACGAAGTTTTTTTATAACATCAATGCCCGATATGTCCGGTAAGCCAATATCAATAATAGCAACATCCAAAGGGTATTCTTCACCAAAATAAATAGCATCTTGGCCGTTATTTGCACAATCAACTGCAAACCCATTATTTGTTAATGCACTAACAAGTTGCTCTTGTAACGAAAGGTCATCCTCAATAACAAGTGCTCGCATAATAGAACCTATTTGGTGGTTTTAAAAATTATTTGCTGGGTGTTGAGTGAATTTGCAATTTTTTAACATGCCCATCATCAGTTAACACCTTAATGACGTGTACTGCTTCACCATCTATATCAACGGTCTCAGCACTTAGTACCTTATTTGATTTGTTCTTTTTAACTTTTTCAACTGCCTGATCTAGGTCTATGTATTCGGCCTCAGCTAATACAATTGCCGTATCACAAGCAAACGTTGTCGATACGCTAAATTGACTGATAATTAACACTAAAAAAAGTTTTTGTAACACTCTCATGGACTGATCACCTACTAATTACCCAATATTCTATTGCTTTGATATGAATTTTAGCTGAATATTAAAATAAATTAACACTTTTGACCGACGATAAATGCAGTGCAAATTCGGCCATCGTCGCGCCCATGCTTTTCGCAATTCTTTCAAACAAAGGTTGTTGCGCAGTAAAATCCACAAGGTTTTCTTCGCCAACCTCATTTTTGGCGACTGACTTCACATTACCTATCGCATCAGTTAAGCCCAAATTAATACTTTCTGAGCCAGCCCATACTAACCCTGTAAACAAGTCAGGATTGTTTTTTAAGCGATCGCCACGGCCTAGTTTTACTGCTTTTATAAACTCTTGATGAATATCATTTAACATTTTTTGTACATGCGATTTTTCATCATTATTTACTTTTGAAAAGGGGTCCAAAAAACCTTTATGACTACCCGCCGTATACAAACGCCGTTCAATCCCCAAGGTTTTCATCGCCTCGGTAAAACCAAAGCCATTCATAACAACGCCAATTGATCCAACAATACTTGATTCATTTACGAAAATCTTATCCGTCGCAGAGGCAATGTAATAACCACCCGACGCACATAAATCTTCCACTACCGCATAAACCGGCATCTCAGGATGATTTGTTTTGATATCTCTAATAGCTTGGTAAACGTAACTCGATTGTACTGGGCTTCCTCCAGGCGTATTGAGCCTAATAATAAGCCCCTTGGTATTAGGATCATCAACGGCATTTTGCATGCTCTCAATAATCCTTTCAGCATCCGCTTCAGCGCCCGCCATAATAATGCCACGAATATCAACGACTGCCGTGTGTGAACCAGACGTTGGACTATGTGACCCAGACATAGGTGACAAAGCAATTAAGCTGATGGTTACGATGTAGCCAATAAATAATAATTTAAAAAAGGTACTCCAGCGCCGCGCACGCCGTTGCTCTTCGATAGACGCTAAAGCTACTTTTTCTAGCACAGATCGCTCCCAAGGTTGATTGGACTGTACTGCCGTTTGTTTGTTGAAGAACGCCATAATTACCTCGTAAATATTTCAGTTAATGCATTAATGCATGAAAGTGGTTGTAGTGCATTTAGTTTAGCGTACGAATGGGCACCCGTGGTAACGCCAATACTTGCCACGCCAGCGTTATTAGCCATTTCCAAGTCTAACGTCGAGTCACCAATCATAATCGTTTGCTCTGGGTTAGTATTTGTAGCTTGCATAATATCAAATAACATATGTGGGCTTGGTTTAGACTTCATCGTATCACCACAGCGACATTCACTAAAGAAATGCCGAGTCCCAGTGCCATCCAAAGCACGGTCCAAACCGCTTTGGCCTTTTCCTGTTGCAATAGCCATCGTTTTATTTAACCGTTTCAATTCATCCAATACATCCAAACTATCTAAGAATAGATCATTGGCTGTGGATGGCTTAGATAAATAACGCTTACGGTAACCGCTCACCATATCAGCTTTTTGCGACGTTGTAATAGTAGGAAAGAGTTGAAACATGGCTTCTGACAAACTTAAACCAATAACATCTTTACATGCTTGAGTATCCGGTTGATGGAAATTTTGCTCTATGGCTCCTGACTGAATACACTCCACAATCCAATCGATTGAATTAACTAACGTGCCGTCCCAATCAAAAATTATCAACTCGTAATCTGTAATCATAATGTTTCTAAATAATTTTCTAATGCCGAATCTAATGGTGCTTTAAAAGCATACTGTTTATTGCTGACTGGATGTTCGAAGCTGATCTCACTAGCGTGTAAAAACAACCTTTTTAACCCCTGCTCTCTAACGTGTTTGTATTGTGCAGCGGTTGAATAACGCTCATCACCCGCTATTGGACGGCCAAGATGCTTGGCATGAACACGAATTTGATGGGTGCGCCCAGTTTTGGGCGATGCAGACACCAGTGTCGTCCGCTTATACGTACATAATCTAGTAAACTCAGTCTGCGATGGTTTACCTTGAGGGTGTACACGAACTCTGTGTTCGCCACTTTTCAATGTCCGTTTTTCGAGTGGCGCACTCACCGTAACCGTTTTTTGGTGCTGCACACCCAATAATAATGCCGTGTACGTTTTTTTAACGTGCCTACTACGAAGTAGCCCCTGCACTGCATTTAACATTTTTCTATTTTTTGCGATTAACAAACAACCAGACGTAGCTTTATCAATCCGATGGATTAGTTCAATAAATGAATCATCTTTGCGTAAAGCACGAACTGCATCAATGGCACCGAAGTTAATGGCTGTTCCCCCATGAACGGCTATACCAGATGGTTTATTTAGCACGATTAAATCGCCGTCTTCAAAAATTATTCTGGACTCAATGGTGGCCAAAACACCCACTGAAGGCGCTTCGGTGTGTCTGTTATCAACTTTTACCGGTGGAATACGCACGACGTCACCAACTTGTAGTCGATACACATTTTTGGCTCGACCCTTGTTAATTCGCACTTCACCTCGGCGAATGATCTTGTAAATATGCCCTTTAGGAACGCCTTTCAAGCGCGACATTAAGAAGTTATCTAGACGTTGGCCTTCAGCATTTTCATCCACTTCAACAAACTGTACTGTATGTTGTAACTCAGTTTTCATCAATTTTTTTAACTTTCCTGCTTATCTGATTGATGTTATTGGATTTAGTTGATATAGTCCAAGCTAATTTATGGCCATAAAGAAATTCGGCTGTAAACACGAATACTGCGTTTAAGCAGCATTTTCGTAACCAGAATATGAATGATCAGAAGAATTTCCTGACATTCAAACAGGGTTTTTTTCGCTCAACCCAAGATGAGCGACTATATATGCCCGCTAACATCAGAATATCAAATGGACTTAACAAATAACAAGCTCATCATAAAACAAATTAGCCTTGAAGTCCGAACCGTGAGAAGCAATATACTTTTGAATAACTACTTACAAACATCAAATTTATAATAATAAGTAATGAAACAACTTAAAAACTCTCACTTTCAAACGATGTCTGTACCCTGCGCGGCTGTTGGGATAGAACAAAATGAAAAGAATATTAATCAATGCAACTCACTCGGAAGAGTTAAGGGTTGCTCTCGTCGATGGACAAAAATTATACGACCTTGATATAGAGGTTCCTGCAAGAGAACAGAAAAAATCTAATATTTACAAAGGGATCATTACCCGGGTAGAAAGAAGCCTAGAAGCTGTTTTTGTTAATTATGGCGCTGAGCGCCATGGATTTCTACCATTTAAAGAAATTTCAGGCTATGCAATTGGCCTTGATAGCCTAGAAATTAAAGACAAAGGACTCATCAAAGAGGGCCAAGAGCTCGTTGTACAGGTTGAGAAAGAGGAACGGGGCAACAAAGGAGCAGCTCTCACTAGCCACATAAGCCTAGCAGGCAGTTATCTAGTGTTAATGCCTAATAACCCTGGTGCTGGAGGCATATCGCGCCGTATCGATGGTGACAATAGAACAGCTCTACGTGAAGTATTAAATCAATTAGACATCCCTGAAACAATCGGCCTTATCGTACGCACAGCCGGTGTTGGCAAGTCCGTAGAAGAATTACAGTGGGATCTTAACTACCTAACACAACTTTGGGATGCAATAAACCGCGCTTCAGACGATCGTAAAGCACCCTATTTAATTTTCCAAGAAAGCAACTTTGTTATTCGTTCTATTCGTGATTATTTACGCGCAGATATCGACGAAGTGCTTATAGATGACCCAGCGTCTTACAATTTAGCTCACGATTTCATGCAGCAAATTATGCCGCAATATTTATCTCGCGTTAAGCTATACGAAGATAATGTACCGCTATTTACTCGCTATCAAATAGAAAGTCAGATAGAAACTGCTTATGGGCGCGAAGTACCCCTACCTTCAGGTGGTTCGATTGTAATAGACCCCACAGAAGCCCTTACTTCAATTGACATTAACTCTGCACGCGCAACCAAGGGTGCTGATTTTGAAACCACCGCACTTAATATTAATTTAGAAGCGGCAGATGAAATAGCAAGGCAGTTACGTATTCGCGATATGGGTGGTTTATTTGTTGTCGACTTTATAGACATGGGCCCCAGCAAGAATCAACGGATGGTAGAAAACCGCATCAAAGAAGCGATGAAACACGATCGAGCACGCATTCAATTCAGTAGAATTTCCCGCTTCGGCCTACTCGAAATGTCGCGTCAACGAATTCATTCTTCGCTCACCGAATCAAGCCTGCCTGTGTGCCCCCGTTGCCACGGTCAAGGTACTATTCGTAGCGTTGAATCGTTATCGCTATCTGTGATACGTATCCTTGAAGAAGAAGCGATGAAAGAGCATACAGCACGAGTCATTGTCCAGCTACCCATCGATTGTGCGACGTTTATATTAAATGAAAAACGTTCCGAAGTGGAACAAATCGAAAAAACACACAATGTCACGTTAATTATTGTGCCTAACAAACATCTTGAAACGCCGCATTTCGAAATTGAACGTATTCGCACTAAAGAAGTTAAAGGCGATAATGCAGCGAGCCATGAACGTGTACCAGTAGATGACAAACGTGAAGTAAAACACTACCAACGCGACCCCATTGTGCCGCAAAAAGCCGTGGTACAAAACGTAATGCCCGCGTCCCAGCAGCCAACGCCAAAAGCCCCCCCTGAAGATGGCTTCTTGAAACGTATGTTCAGTAAAATACTAACTACTTCCAAGGAAGACGTCGTAAAAGAAGCTCCAAAGCAAAGCAAAAGGCCGCAGCAGAACCGTCAACAACGTCCAAAGCAAACAGATGGACAGAACAGAAATCGGAATAAAAATAGAAATAAAAACAGAACCAATTCACAACAAAAGCAGAGTAATAACCAAGGCCAGCAAAACAAGGTTGATAGCAAACAAAAGCAGACAGGAAAAACTGCCGATGATAAAGACCAAAAGCAGCAAAATAACGTCCACCCTGAGCAAAACAAACAGGGTTCAAGCGCCAGTGACAAAGCAACACCGCCACGTAAACGGAGAAGAACCCGTCGCCCAGCTGTTAAACCTGATAATAACACTAGCAACACGACGGCAACGTCTTCTGTAGACGAACAGAAAAACCCTGTAGTAGCTACTACACCTCATAACTCAACAGAAAAAGCTATAAAAACACCTGTAGAAGCCAAGAACACTACAGAGAACGCTGTAAAAACACCTACAAACGCTCAGGCACCTAAAGAAACAGTAGCAAAAACTTCTGCTGAAAAAGTAGTGGCATCTGCGCCGCCCACTAAAAAGCCGGAGGCTGTAAAAAAACCATCTTCAGAGTTGAAAACAGGCGCTAGTAAAGACTCTGTTAAAATCGACAAAGATGTTGCCACTACCTCGTCTGGCGTTAGGCACCCTCGCCGGAGAAGACGTAATGCACAAGCAACAGTAAGAAAACCAAAAGAGATCGATACAACAAACAAAGTTGCTCAACCGTTAGATAAGCCTAAAGATATTGAAACGCCGAAAGTACCTAAACCAATTGAAAGTTCAAGTTTGATAGAAAAAGCGGCAGATCACACCAAGGTGAAACCTACGAAGGAAACTGAATAAATAAGACCAAAAAAACCCGGCAATTGCCGGGTTTTTTTTATGATTGGCGGAGAGACAGGGATTCGAACCCTGGATGGTCGTTAAACCATGCCGG
>NVSW01000001.1 GCA_002401365.1 Piscirickettsiaceae bacterium
TTGGCAGATCGCGTCCTTCAAAGCCTGTTAATTGTTGGCTTTCCCATGTTTTTCCGCCATCTGCTGTATGCCAAATATGAGTATCATGACCCACTGCCCAACCATTGTTTAGGTCGGCAAACGATATGTCTCTTAAATAGATTCCTTCGTCAGATTTTTGAACTTCCCAAGTTAAGCCGCCATCTGTCGTGTGAAGTATCGACCCACGATGGCCCACTGCCCAACCGTTTTGCTCATCTACAAAAGACATGTTACGAATCAACTCGTTAACGCCCATGTAAATACCTGACCACGTTTCACCGCCGTCTTCTGTTTTGAAAAGAGACCCAGAATAACCCGCAATAAAACCAACCTTATCACTAGGAAACTCTACAGCGTATAAATTATCAGGCCAAAAACGGTGAAACCTAGTTGACTCTTCTGCATGAGCCGTCATAACTGTCATCAATAGACATGACACTAGCAGCATTGCACCTAATAGGCGCGCATTACTAATTGCTATAATTATTAGCTTCACTTACAACCCCTCCAGAAATAGTTTTTACAAAATTTTTTATACGTGTAACTTATGTTGATTATTGCATAATGTCAACCGGCCGATGTTATATCTTACGAGTGTTTGTAAGCAAAATACTTGCCAAGTGACTAAACTCATATAAAGGGCTTACAGAAGGTTCCCTTTTAATCAATTTTGCAAATAATATTGATCATATGCATAACAAACGCATAAATATGGTACTTTTTCATTCCAACCAAACTATAGGTATTTTATGACAACGTCTCTCTCTGCCGTTATTCACCAAGTGGGTGACCCCGATGTTTTTGCAATGGAACAAACCGAGGTCAAAGCCCCTGCCGCTAATGAAGTTACCATTAAGCATACCGCTATCGGGGTAAATTTTATTGATACTTATTATCGCGCCGGCTTATACCCTGTCGATTTGCCGGCCACATTAGGCGATGAAGCCGTTGGAACAGTTCTACAAGTAGGCGAGGGTGTTACCGAATTCAGTATTGGCCAACGAGTCGCATATTCTGCAGCAAAAGGGGGCGCTTACAGCCAGTATCGCAATATTGATGTGAATGAGATTGTTGACGTGCCGAATGGCATTGACGATCGCGCCATTGCCAGTAGTTTATTACGCGGCATGACGGTGGAATATCTGTTTTGTCGCTTACACGAATTAAAAGCCGATGAAACGATATTAATACACGCCGCCGCTGGTGGTATTGGAACGATTGCCTGTCAATGGGCAAAATCCATAGGCGCAACGGTGATTGGCACCGTCAGTTCTGCTAAAAAAATGGTGCTTGCGAAACAAAGTGGCTGCGATTTTGTGATTAATTATAGTGAACAGAATTTTGCTGAAGAAGTGGCTAAAATCACTAAGGGCAACAAAGTAGACGTGGTTTATGATGGGGTTGGCAAAGACACGTTTATGCGATCACTGGATTGTTTGCGCGAACGCGGGTTGATGGTGAGCTTTGGCAACGCCTCTGGTAAGCCAGATCCTATTGATATGCTAGAGCTTGCAAAGCGGGGCTCGTTGTTTTTAACCCGGCCGACCTTATACCATTACACTAGAAGCCGCGAAGAACTGGTTGAAAGCGCCCAGCGGTATTTGAGCATGTTGGAACAGGGCAAGATTAAAATAAACATTGGCAAAGAGTTTGCCTTGGCTGATGTCGCTGAGGCACACCGTTATTTATTACAGCGTGACCGTATTGGGAGCCCTGTTTTAATTCCGTAGTTTGTTCGTTGGTTGCCAATAGTATTACTGGATTGTTTGTGGCTGGATTTTACCCCCACCCTAGCCCTCCCCCTTAAAAGGGGAGGGGATTAACACCGCGTTGCTTTCTCGCTACTTCCTCGATATTGGGCGGGGAGCGAATTAACACGGTATTGCTTTCTACTTCTTCCCTGATATTAGAGCGGGAAGGGTTGATCGGATTGCTTTCTGATACTACCCAGATATTGGGACGGGGAGGGGATTAACACCGCGTTGCTTTCTCGATACTTCCCTGATATTGGGCGGGGAGGGAATTAACACGCTGTTGCTTTTTGCTTCTTCCCTGATATTAGAGCGGGAAGGGTTGACCTGATTGCTTTCTGCTCCTTCCCCCTAGCAGGGGGAAGGTTGGGATGGGGGTGAGATTTCAAGCTCAACATTTGGCCTAATTCTAAGAACACACCTTCTCTGTTATTCCTGCAAAGAATTACAAATAAATAACAAAGGCACCTTTACATTCACACACAAAAGGTGCTTTACTCAATAAAGTGACGTTATTTTTCTACCGAATCACCATTAAAGCGACTTAACTCAATACCGCTACCCACGCTGAGCAATACAGAGTCCATTTTATCGTGGATTTTAACGTGCGCACGATAATTATCCGCCGTTTCCCGAACGCTCTCTGGGTAGCGCATATTATCCGCCGCAATCATCGCGCCATCGGCTAGTTTTGGGTAAATTAAATCAAAGCAGGGGATATAAAAACGCTTCCATAAGTCCAATAACACAAAATCAATCGGCTCTTGTATGTCCGCTAACGACGCTAATGCATCACCATTTTTAAATTCCACAAACTCTAATAATCCCGCTTTTTCTAGCATATTAGCGGCATATTCTTGCTTTTTAGCATCTAGTTCTAAACTAATAACTTTACCGCCGTGTTGACTGACAGCATCGGCAAACCAAATGGTTGAATAGCCATACGAAGCCCCCACCTCTACAACCACTTTAGATTGTGCCTGCTGAATCAATAAATGCATTAATTGACCGGATTTAGGGCCTATGGGTAACAAAAACTCGTCAATACGTTGATCAAAATCTTCGCTTGATAAGCTATTCATCAATGCATTTTCTTGCTCTGTTCTTGTGTGATATTCATCTAACACTGATTGCACTTGTGGTTTCATTCTTGCTCCTTTTGTATTGCTGAGACTGGCTTTTTTAGACCTGCATAAAAACTACCCGCAAATATTAATCCCATACCGACAACTTGATACTGATACGGCATAACGCCTAAAAACACGGCATTAATGATAATAATATATACCGGCACGGTATTTAAAAACAACGATGCCCTTGATGGGCCGATTATATTCATACCTTTATTCCAAAACAATAGCGACAACACCGTTGGGCCAATACTAATAAACAATAATGCTAAAACAGCATTCGTGGTGATCAGCGGTGTTTGAATATAGTTTGCCTCAATCAACCCCAATGGAATCACAACAAATAACGACAACAGCACCCCAAGTGCGGTAATCAATAGGGGTGACATCCCCATCATCGCTTTTTTTGCAATTAGGCTGTATGCAACCCAACTAACCATCGCCGCCAGTACAAATAAATCACCGGCATTAAAATTGAGCAGTAATAAATTGCTTAAATCGCCTTCGCTGAGTATAAAAACCAAACCAAAAATCGTTACGACTGCCGCAACCCAATGGTGATAATTAAGTTTTTCTTTTAAAAATGCAGCTGCAAAAAAGGCCGTTAATAACGGTGTTAACGAATTTAACAAACCTGCATTGGTAGCTGTCGTTAAGCGAAGGCCGTAGTACAACAAGGATTGGAAGCCAATAACACCCGTTATTGCTAAGGCGATAACAACCCACCAATTAGTGATGTGTTTGATTTTCTTAATTTCACCCGTTTGCATGAGCAGTAATACAAAAATACTGCCGCCAATAACCAAACGCGTGCTGATGATAGACCATGGGCCGAAGAAACCCGACAAATAATGGCCAAGTATCATATTCCCGCCCCATAACATTCCTGCGGTATTGAGTAGCATCACTGCTTTAAATGTTTCGTTTTTCAATGCCTGTCCCAGTAAAAAACCCCGTCTAGAACGGGGCTTTTATATCCTATAGAGTTACTGCTTCGTTAAAAATACACGTTCATATTTTTACTGATAAGCACATTTTGTTTTAAAAGAATTCTACGTTTAGCCAATTTTAATTGACCCTGTTCACGACGCCATAAGTCTTTGCGGCTACCAATTAACGTATCCTCATCGCGCTCTAAACGATTCCGATAGACCAAAAAGTTTGAGTACACTAGGTATTCTGTCGGCACATCGGTCGTTTCAACTTCAATATTAGAAATAATATGGCAATAACGTGTTGCTGGGTCTTCCGACCAGGCGGTACCCGTTTCTAAACGGTCAATTCGTTTGCCAAGCTCTTCTAAATTGTCGTTGTAATACGCCATTCGGCTTAAGTTATTAATCTGATCGGTTTTATCTTTGCGATAACGCGTTTCGGTACCCGGCATAAAATAATGGACGTCTTCGGTCATCATCCCGGTCCATTTTCTATATTCCTCATCATCCAAATAACGCATTTCGCGGTACAGGCGCTGTTCAATTTCAGAAATTAATTCTATCGACGCACTGGCTTTACCATTTTCTTTAAAATATGCAGCTTGTGTCATAGCGCCTCCTTAAGCCGTTTTCATGGTTGGAATATCGCGCGTCGCACGGCCACCCAGTTTGCTTTTATAGCGTTCGGGCACATCATCCCACGATTGAGCGTTCATCATATCTGCCCAACGTTGGTAGAACAGACGTTGATTGGAATCGTTGTATTGGCCGCGATAAATCGTTCCGGGCATATCTGGATGATCAATTTTACGGCTAATACCACAGCCATAATGCAGTTTTTCCTGACGCGTCACCACGCCACGGTTAACCTTGGTACAATTTTCCCAGTTTTCACCATCGTCCATTTCAAACGCGCCACCTGGGCCAAAGGTACACATTACACCTTTGGTAATATCGTCTTTAATTTCTTCCGCCATTTCCTTATTAACAATCACCCACGTTTTAAGCTCTAGCTCATATGGCCCTTTCGGATTCCATGTTCTGAAGGTGTGAATACCGGGTAAAAATGATGCATTAGGAAAAATAGAGGCTGACGCAACTGAACCAAATATTTTAGACCTTACCGCACCTAAGCGTTTTTCCATTGCTGGACGAATCCGATTGTAATACTCCATTACTCTTGGGCGACCCAGTAAAAAAATGTCGCCAACGCCCTCCATACCGAACTCCCAACCGTGTCCATTCACACTGGCATGAAATGAGTTTTGCATATCAACCGGCGGGAAAGGCTCACCATTATTCATCGCTCTACAGCCTGAGTCATGCGTCCAACCTGCGTGATACGCATCGCCAACAAAGTTTTCTACACCAAATTTCCAATTTGCGCCGATAACAGATTTAATCGTACCGCCAACAAATTCTGTTCCGCCTTCTTCGTTATCGAGCAGGGCGTCTAGGTACCAGCGAAAATCGCCTAAGAACGCTTCTAACGATGGTGCTGATTCATCAAACGTGGCGAAAATAAGGCCTTTATAGCTGTCAATTTGAGCGACTTGTTTTAAACCCCAATCTTCTTTATTAATATCGCCTTCTTCATAGCAATATTCTTCGTGCATGCCTTTTAGTTCACCGGCATTATCAAACGACCAGCCATGATAGTTACACACAAAGCGGCGCGCATTACCCGCATCTGCATAGCAAATCTTATTACCGCGGTGGGTACATGAATTTAAAAACGCTTTAACTGAATTATCTTTTTGACGAACTACAATGACGCTGTCTTCACCCATATGCGTGGTGATGAAATCACCGGGTTTGGGTATTTGTGAATCGTGCGCTAGGAATAACCAACAGCGCGCAAAAATTTGGTACAACTCTTGTTCGTAAATCGCTTGATCTGCAAAAATTCTGCGGTCTATCCAGCCTTTTTCGATATCCATGTATCGACTGTAATCTGGCCGTGGGCCACCCATATTCTCTATTGCCAATTTAATCTCCTTTTGTTTTTTTTATAACGCTCACTTACACTCAAGAGCATACGTTTCGTTGAACAGGAAAAAGCACTTCCTGTTAATTCTTTTCCATAGTAAACTTGTTAGTTGATGGCTACAATGTTTTAAATCACTATTCTTTAGCCTATTCCACCACCGGCTACGTTTATGGTTTCACCTGTTATATACGACGCTTCATCTGCGGCTAAGAAACAAATCGCCGCCGCTTCTTCTTCCGGTGTTCCGTATCGCTTCATGGGTGTATCGCGTAGAGTTTGATCAACCACGCCCTGCATACCTGCTTTGTCTATATCCGTTAAGGCACTAGTATTACGAGGGATTGCGCGCGCGCCCTGATCAATACCGCCGGGGTTTACGCAATTAACACGTACGCCGTGTTCAGCTAATTCCAATGCCAGACAGGTGGTGATAGCTTGCACCCCACCTTTGGCCGCGGAGTAAGGCACACGGTTAATACCCCGCGTAGCGACAGAACCAACGTTCACAATTGCGCCCGATTTTTGTTCCATCATGTATGGAATAACTGCTCGGCAACACCATAACGTTGGCCAAAGCGAACGGTTTATTTCTTTTTCAATTTGGTCATCGGGATATTCCCAAAATGGTTTCGCCCAAATGGTGCCCCCAACATTATGCACCGATACATCAATGCGCCCAAACGCTTCCTTCGCTGCTTGCATTACTTTTTTTGCACCCGCACTGGTTTCTAAATCAGCCATACATATTTCAGCAATGCCGCCTTCAGCACGAATTTGTTGCTGCACGAGTAAGGCTTGTTCTTCAACTCGATCAGCGATCATCACTTTTCCGCCTTCACTTGCAAAGCGTAAAGCACATGCTTTGCCTATACCTTGCGCAGCCCCTGTAACAACCACTACTTTATTTTTAAACCGTTGCAGTAATGTCACCTTATTAACAATTTTTGTTTACGCGCCCTTATGAAGCGCTTAATATTTACAGTTCAATTTAACTAAAAACTAGGACAAATGAAATGAGCAATGTCACCTTATATGGATTTCCACTAAGCACCTACGTTAGAACCGCCCGTATTGCACTTGCTGAAAAGGGCGTTTCTTACGAACATTTACCGTTTGAACCCAACACCGACGATATGCTTGCCGTTAACCCAACCGGTAAGGTTCCTGCATTTAAACACGGTGATTTTGTATTGTATGAAACCCTAGCCATTACAAACTATATTGATCAAGCGTTTGATGGCCCGGCTCTACAACCGGCTGACGCAAAGGAACGCGCGATTATGAATCAATGGATTAGTTACATAAACGCCTATATTTTCCCCGTAATGGTGCATGAAATTGTGTTGTTTAGATTTGAAATTTTACCAATGGATCAATCTGTTATTGATGAAGCCATTCCTAAAACCAAAGAGCAACTCACGTTATTAGAACAAACACTTTCGGCAAACGATTATTTAGCCGGCTCAACTGCTAGCTTGGCTGACTATTTCTTATATCCTATTTTGGCGTATTTAGGGATGGTGCCAGAAGCTTCTTTACTTACCGACTACCCGGGCGTAAGCGCATGGAAAGCTCGCATGGAAGAAAAAAGCAGTGTAACGGAGTCTGCCCCAGCATTTTAAGAGTAATGACGCTGTTTTTGAAAAAAGCCGCTTTTGCGGCTTTTTTCACATTAGCTGCTTATATCCCATGCTAAAGTTAGCACAATTCCTTTAGCACCTTACTGCATGTCTCTAACCTTATCCCAACGCCTGTCATTTAAACGCTTTACCAAGGGTGAACCCGCTGAAGAGGTAACGATAGAATTAAACCATCGGCGGATTTTTATTTTACCCAGTAAAGGTGGGCTAGCAATGGCGTTAGTTATCTTACTAATGCTTATTGCGTCTATTAACTACAATAACAGTATGGGCTTTGTGTTCACGTTTTTATTGGCCGCGGCGGCCCAAGCATCCACATTTTACAGTTATAAAAACTTATCTGGGCTTCGTATATCCATAGCAAAATCGCCACCTTGTTTTGTCGATTCCCGTGGCGAAATTGGCCTATTAATAAAAGAACCCAATGAGCGTGAACGCTGGGCTGTTGTAGCCAGCCACCTTAACAGCACTAACGCATTTAACTTACAAAATGGCCAATCGTTACAAATAACACTAACTATTCAACCTACACAGCGTGGTTGGTACTACACAAAAACCATCACCCTCGCCAGCCAATTTCCGTTCGGGTTTTTTCGTGCCTGGTCACCACTCAGGTTTAAACAAGCCCTTTTAGTGTACCCAAAAGCGCTAGACACGGGCCTTATGCTGCCTTTAAAACATAGTGAAGAAAGCGATGGCATTATTACCAGCCAACAAGCCGGCACGGATGATTTTTATGGGCTACAGCCTTATCAAAAAGGGCATAGCTATCGACACATTAACTGGAAAGCGCTTGCCGCCGAGAAGGGTTTTTACACCAATCAGTTCAGCGCTGAACAATCTGCAACGATTAACCTAGACTGGCAATCCTGTGCAAGTTTGCCCGTTGAAAGCAAGTTATCACAACTTTGTTATTGGGTTAATTACTGTGAAGCCCATGGTTTTATATATGGTTTGCAGATACCCACGGCAGACATTTCACCCAGCAGTGGCCACAGCCATCAACACGCTTGCCTTAAAGCGCTAGCATTGTATGAATAAGCAGCAACCACGCAATATTCAAGCTTCATTGGTTAAACTGTTGTTGGTCATTTGCGCGTTGTTGATAATGCCGCACATTAATAACTTACAGCCAATGTTTATTGCGGTTGCCTTTGGCCTATTGGCGTGGCGATCTCTAGTATTGTGGCGGCCCAAAGCCATGCCGCATAAGTATCTGTTATTACCCATTTCAGTTGCTCTTGCGCTGCTGGTGCTTAAAACATTTGGTATGTCACTCGGGCGCGATGCCAGCAGTAGTTTATTGATTATATTAATGGGTTTAAAACTACTCGAAAGCCGTACCTCGCGAGATATTCAAGCTGTTATTTATATGTGTTTTTTCGTGCTTATCACGCCTTTTTTATTCGACCAACGTATTGAAATAGCAGCTTACGCCTTAATAGTTTTTTTCATGTTATTGTTTGCGCTTGTTATCAATAACACCCCCGGGGTTTCATTAAAAAACACGCCGTTACTTCGTTTGTCTGGCATGGTGTTATTACAGGCTATTCCATTAATGCTGGTTTTCTTCATTCTATTTCCACGAATGATTGGCCCCCTTTGGGCGATGCCTGATGACCATTCCGCCGTTAGCGGCTTAACCGACAGCATTAACCCTGGGCAAATCTCAAACTTAGCGTTATCGGATAAAATAGCATTTCGAGTCCGTTTTAAAGGCCCTGCGCCCAAACAAAAAGACCTATATTGGCGTGGCCCTGTTTTTTGGGAGACCGATGGCAAGGCTTGGACCTTAACACCTCCAAGAAAAGACTCTTTCAACCGGGCCAAACCCATTCCCTTTAACACCGCGGATTACCAGTACACCTTAATGATGGAGCCACATCAACAATTTTGGTTATACGCGTTAGACCTTCCCTCGGCTGCACCAAAAAATACTCGGCTAACGCATGACCACCAATTAATACTCCGTCAAAAATTAAGCCGCAACCTTTCGTTTGACCTCACCTCATCAACACAAGCTAGGCTAAAAAACTTATCCGAACAAGATAAAATTCGTGCGCTAGCACTACCAACCAATACCGACCCCCGTGTTTATACATTGGCAAAACAATGGTTAGCTGATTCAACAAGCGATACTATGGTTATTAATAAGGCGTTACAGTTTTATAACGACTCGTTTTACTACACCTTAAGACCACCTTCATTAGGTAAAAACCCAGTCGCCGAGTTTCTTTTTGAAAGCAAACGGGGCTTTTGCGGCCATTTTGCCACCAGCTTCGCCACATTAATGCGCGCGGCCGACATTCCATCTCGCTTGGTGGGCGGCTACCAAGGTGGCATATACAATAAGCTGGGTAATTTTTATACTGTCCGCCAAGCCGATGCCCATGTTTGGGTTGAAGTATGGTTAGGCAAAGTAGGGTGGGTAAGGGTAGACCCTACCGCCGCCATTGCACCTAACCGTATCGAACATAGCATAGACCTCAGCCAACAACGCTTTAATAGCCCTATTCAGTTCCTATTAACACCTCCCGAAGGCATTAATAAATGGTTACAAGAACTGTCGTGGGTAGTACATAGTATTAATTATTATTGGCAAAATGCCGTGCTCGCATACGGCCCTGAAAAGCAACTCGACTTCCTCTCCAACTTTGGCATTGGCGACTGGGGCGACATGGTGATATGGCTTGCCAGCCTAAGTGGCCTAATCCTGCTCGTATCCATGGGCATTTTGTTTTATATACAACGACAGCGCCACGACCCCGTACAAAAAGCTTACTTATCCTTGTGTAAAAAATTATCTAAAAAAGTAGGGGAGAGGCAACAACATGAAACCGCCAGCGACTATTTTGAACTCGTTATTCAACAGTACCCAGCCCTATCAAACGAATTGCTTACATTAAGAACACAGTATTTAAACACTCGTTATGGCCACACTGAAGCTATTGATTTTATCGCTTCAGCAAAAAAATTAAAATTTAACGCTTAAGAGTAAGCGGTCTTGGCGTAGCGAAGCTTCAAGCGTATGACACTTTTCAGACCCCGACTTTACTACCTTTTATACCTTTTTATCTTCAGCCTTCTTAACGCGTATTTTTTGGTCACCAACTGCTTTGTTGTTTAAATTCTTGATGGCAGCTTTTGCATCGCCTACTTTTGGCATATCAACAAAACCAAAACCTTTGGACTCACCTCTGTCTTTGTCCATCACCAACGTGCAAGATTGAACTAAACCATATTCTTCAAACAAACCTTCCAACTCTTTTTCTGTTGTTGACCGATCTAAGTTACGTACTAATAATTTCATATATATTCCAAACAAGGCTTCTTCATTAAGGAGGTGTATTGCTATTTTATGGCATTTTTAATGCTGACCACTTAATTTGTTCGGCTAATGCTTTTGATTCGCTTTACTATTGATAAAAAAATAGTGCCCGACACTAATTTTCTTTAAACCCGCTTAAGAAATAAAGCCAAAGGATTGTAAAGCTCCCTTTAATTACTCTTTAGACTCTGCTATTTTCATCGTAGTTGTAGTTACGTTGGTCTAGGCTGACATCATGACCTTCTTTTAACATCCAGATTAGGGGGGTGCGTTCAGCCAAACAGCTCTGAATGAGTCCCTAATTATAAAGCAGTAAATATTCATCCGTTAAGTAGTAGAGTAGTACAAGGTCATTTAAAACATGGCAGTCTCGTTTTGGTGGGTTTTCGCTACTTAAATTGTGGTCAAGATATTTACGCTCTAATGTGCCATTTTTTAAAAGTACAGGGATAATTTCTTTACTCAGGATTTCTAGACCTTTACTACGCGTCTTATTTTTTGCTACCCGCTTAACATCTTTCTTAAATTGACTGGATGGCTTAATCGTCCGCATTTAAAAGCTCATCAAATGAAGTGAAGGTTTCAAGTTCTCCATTATCATTATCTACTTCAGAAAAGGCATCTAGCGTTGTTTGGTTTGGAACACGTAATTCCAATGGAAAAGCATGTCTATTCACTATTTGTTTATACAACATTCTAATGGCTTCAGACGGGGTTATCCCAACCGAATTTAATATAGATTCGGCTTCATTTTTTAATTCATCATCCATTCTTGCTCTTGCGATAGCACTCATATTGACACCCTTACATTAAGTTAATAGCTTAATGTAATTGTAGCACAATAAGGCCACATCAAGTAAATGCGCTACAAATAGCTAATACCCGTTCATATCATTTTAAAATACAGCTGGCTTCATCCCTTGATCTCTTTGGGCTACTGCATCCGCTGTTAGGTAGAGAGTCGCACCATAGGCAAAACACCCGGTATTTCTTCTACTATCGCTAAAAGAAATCTCCCCTGATACTGATTTTTCTTGGAATTTATCTAAGAAACATAATTAAAGGGTAGCCCTTTTAATTATGAATAATTGTTTTAAGTAACATTTGACCCTTACCTTCAACGTATGGAACTAAATAAGCATAATCTTCTATTAAAACAACTAAAAATTTTTGATTAGGATATTTTTTTTGTATTTGGGTGGTCGTAAACGGCTATTTCATTACCTAATTAAATATTAAGAATTACTTCTTCAAATGAGATATTTATCTTTTTTTGAAGTAATTCATTTTTTTCCGAATTCCATGAATATACCTTCATTTACAAAGAGCAACCTGACGTGTGCACTTTGTCATCTTTTGAAGCTAACGTTTTAAATAAGGGCCGCGCATTTTTTGAGCGTTCCAGAGAGCTCAGCGAGCGCCTTGATTTTTTGTTAGCCATTGTATATCGATTAAAAAACCTCAATTTGTGAAATTGCCTTTGAAACGCATTGATTAACAACCTGAGAAACTGTATTTCTAAGGTTTTCTGATTCATATATTGTTGACCAGACAGAGCCTCCTAGTTCATAAGCTTTAGCATATTCTACTTTGTAAGGTATTCCATTTACGTCGCCATTTAAACGACAGCTCATTGTATCTACAAGTTCGCCAAGGCTATGATCCATGATTATAGCGACTGGGTATAAAGTTGTATTAAAAGCCAATACTTGAGATTCTCTAAATGATTTTGGCCAATAGTGAAGAATCTCGAAATGCTTAACGGTAACAATTGCTCCTGCCAACTTCTCTCCCAACATATCTTGGATCTCGCTTTTAAGCAAAGTGATTGGGAGGGTAGAAAAATGTTCATTACCAACCCTATCAGTTGGCGGGCTAAATGTTAGCCTTAGTCGGTTTGGATCTTTGGCAAACTTTTCTTCATTTGGTCTATTATCAATAAATGTAAAGTTGGTTTTTATTGTTTTTGCCAAGGGGTGAGGCGCGACATTTACTAGGTAACTTGTTGATGAGCAGGATGTCAATATAATGAGTAATAGTAGGGGTATAATTTTCATTTTTTTAAATTTTACGCCGTGGGGGTCAATATTGAACCAATTGTTAGAAACTTTTACTCGGGAACAGTTAACATTAATTCTTTATCTAATTGTTGTAATATTTCTATATGATTTCGCTCTTTTTCGATTAACTCCATGAGTCTTTTCTCGTTATTTTTTACAACAAGACTGCCAAGCTCCATATTCTTAGACAGAAACTGAGGCATAATATCTTCATATTTCTTAAAAATTGGAGTGTTCATTAGCTCCTTTAACAACAATAGCTCGTCATATGTAAATAGATCCATCTGTATTCTTGCTAACCCATACTTAAATTCATCAGATGTAAATACTTCTCTATAAAATATATTGAATGCTTTTCTTATAGGACGTACAGAAGGGTTTACTCTGATTTGTGAATTTACTAAACTGTTTATTAATTCATCGAGCTTCTCGCCTTCTGGGATTTTAACTACTTCCAATGCTAAAGAAAGATGTTCATCTTCACAAGCATAAAGGCTAAACGAAGAGAACGTTATAAGAACTAGTAAAAGATATTTGTACATGTATGTCTCCTTTTTATAATTCTAACGTTTAGGTTAAGACGCGCGCATCGTTTTTGAACTATTTATTAGATTTCATCAGTAACTTCAATGGTAACTCTTGGGTGCTCTTTTTCTGATGGTGCCCAATATGTATCTACAGATGCTGATAATAATATTCCGTCATCCATTTTTTTTGCTAGGCTTTTTGCAGTGTTTGCTTTGATAAAGCCAATTTGTTTTAACTTAGTACCGAGTAGGCCGAAAAGCACATTTGTTTTCAAATAGACTTTAATGGCGTTTTCGTCATACTTGTTAGTTGGGTCACGTTTAAGTATTACCTTCGTTCCCTCTCTACAGTGGACTCTAATTATTTTTTCTCTGCCGTCAAAACCAATTCCTGCAACTATGGCGTTTTTCCGCATTTAAATATCCCCGATTTAATCTAACGCTTAAACTAACCGGCGCGATGCTTTTTCGCGTCCGTGTTGAGTGCCTTGTTAGCCATAATGTCGTGTAAGCCACCTGAAACATATTTGTGAAGAACACTCGATACTAATGTTTGATAAGGGATGCCTTCTTCAAGCGCACGTCTTTGTAGTGACTCAAGATCGCGGCTAGATATACGGATGTTAATACGTTTATCTTTTTTGAATGTTTCTTTAGCTGCAGCTTGCAACATTTTCTTACGTTTTGGCGTAAGAATAGATTTGAATTCACCTGCTTCAAAATCTTTAAGAATTTGTTTTTCTTCTTTACTAAGTTTAGGGTCGCTCATGATGATTCTCCTAAGTATACCTTTGTAGCCTTTCTGCTAGGAATGACTGTTTTTAAAAATATCTCTTTTCGGTTTTCTACATATGGAACTAGATACGCATAATCATCTATGTTTATAACAAATACACGCTGGTTTGGATATTTGTCACTATTAGGATGCTCAATATCATCCAATAGCGCACCTTGTTGTAGGTAGAAAACTATATCCTCAAATGAAATACCACGCTCAGATATAAGCTGTTGATTTTTAGTGGAATTCCAATGTATCGGCTTCATGCCATAAATTGTAGCATATATGTGTGCCTATTGGCATCATGAGCCAATTTTTTGNANTGGCTAACTTGYTATTAACGGGAATGGATTTTCCCTGTAATTCGACAATAAAGACTAAGCAAGGCTTTTCATATCATTATTTAAGTTTAGCCCAACACAATGCTATTTCCGTTTTATTTGCCAATACAAAAGGACGAAAATATTTCGCCTAACAGGTCATCCGGTGTCATTTTTCCTGTTATTTCTGATAAGGCGTTTTGCGCTAAACGCAAATCTTCTGCGAACATTTCACCCGCTTGATAGGTGAGTAGTTGGTTTATACCGTCGTCTAAAAATGTACTGGCTCTTGCTAGGGCATCTAAATGGCGGCGGCGCGCTAGGAATATGTTTTTTTCTTCGGGGTTAAAACCCATTGATGTTTTTAGGTGCTGGGTGAGTAAATTAAGCCCATCGCCGTGTTTTGCTGATAGTTTTATGGTTGTTTGTCCACCGCTAGACGTTGCTACTTCAGGCTTTTCCCCGGTGATATCTATTTTATTGAACACCACTGTTACTGACATAGAAGGCGGTATGTCTTCTAATAGGGCGAGGTGCTCTTCTAGTGCTGATTCTTTTGCATCGACGACGAGCAACACTTGATCGGCGGTTAAAATCGCTTGTTTTGCGCGTTTGACGCCTTCTTGCTCGATAATATCGGTGGTTTCACGTAAACCCGCTGTATCTATAATATGAACGGGCATGCCGTCTATTTGAATTTGTTCTCTAAGAACATCGCGCGTTGTGCCGGCTATTTCTGTGACGATGGCGGTATCGCGTTTTGCTAGTGCGTTTAGTAGGCTAGATTTTCCTGCGTTTGGCTTACCTGCCAATACGACCGTCATGCCGTCTCTTAATAAACTGCCTTGTTTTGCTGTTTCTTTTAGCGTGGTAAACGCTTCTTTTAGCTTGTTGATAATTTGTTGCAATTCATCACCGGCTAAAAAGTCGATGTCTTCGTCGCTAAAGTCTATTGCTGATTCTACATACAAACGAAGGTGTGTTAGTTGTTTTTGTAAATCATTGATACGGTCTGAAAAGGCACCCTGTAAAGAACGCTGAGCTGACATTGCAGCGGCGGCTGTGCCTGCATCAATAATGTCGGCAACTGCTTCTGCTTGCGCTAAATCTAGCTTATTGTTTAAGAAGGCTCTTTGGGTAAACTCACCGGGTTCTGCAAGACGAGCTCCCAGAGCTATAACCCTTTTTAACAGTATATCTAATACCACTGGGCCACCGTGGCCTTGAAGCTCTAGAGTATCTTCGCCGGTGTAGGAAGCGGGTGACTGAAAGAACAGAGCAATGCCACTATCTATCGTACTGCTGTCTTGTTCTTTAAACGATTTAAGACAAGCCTGACGAGGTGGAAGCTGTGAACCTAAAAGTTGTTCACAAATTTGCTGGGTTTGTGGCCCACTAATTCGAATAATACCAATACCACCACGGCCGCTTGCTGTTGCGATTGCGGCAATCGTGTCATTGGCTTCAATCATTTCCTCGTTACTTTTCTTTTCCTGACTCTATGCGCTTCATAATAATGGTTTGCTGCGTAATCGTTAGTACGTTATTCACTATCCAGTACAGCACAAGCCCAGAGGGGAAGAAGGCAAAGAAACCGGTAAACATAATCGGTAGCATTTGCATCATTTTCTTTTGCATTGGATCAACCGGTGCTGGGTTTAAGCGTTGCTGTAAGAACATGGTAATACCGTAAATCACCGGCAAGATAAAGTATGGATCTGCCGCTGATAGGTTATCTATCCATA
The DNA here is from genome assembly GCA_002401365.1 of Piscirickettsiaceae bacterium. Classification (GTDB taxonomy): domain Bacteria; phylum Pseudomonadota; class Gammaproteobacteria; order Methylococcales; family Cycloclasticaceae; genus Cycloclasticus. The sequence goes on from NVSW01000001.1 coordinate 16,226, forward strand.
AAGCAAACGGCGCTTGTCTTAACTCAACGCTTTCCAGTAATGTCCAATACAGGGAAATAAACACCGGGATTTGAACTAAAATTGGCAAACAACCGCCTAAGGGGTTAATTTTTTCCGTTTTATATAGCTCCATCATCGCTTGATTTAGCTTCTGTTTATCATCACCATAACGTTCTTTTAATGCCACAATTCTCGGTTGTACAAGCTTCATGTGCGCCATAGATTTATAGCTTTTTTCTGATAGCTTAAAGAACAGCGCTTTAATGCTAAACGTAACTAATATAATCGCTACACCCCAGTTGCCAACAAGATCGTGGAAAAAGCTTAACAACCAAAATATTGGTTCGGCGATAATAGTCAGTTTGCCATAGTCCACCATTAGGTCAAGCCCTGGCGCTGTTGCCGTTAACTGGTCTTGGAGTTTTGGCCCTGCGTATAGAACCGAGTTAAATACTTTGCTTTCGCCTGCGGCTACTATTTTATTTGCAGAATAAGCCCCTATTACAAACAGGCCACCATCTATTGCTTTTGTGTAATACGTGTATTGATTTTCGTTTTGCGGTATCCAAGCAACACCAAAGTAATGCTGAATCATACCTGCCCAACCACCTACAGTCTGGACACTAAGGTTTTCGTCCTGCATATCATCAAAATCAATTTTTTGATATTTTTCCTCCTCCGTATACAACACCCCACCAGTGTAGGTATAAATGAACGAGTTTGCTTTTTTCTCTTCGTAATCATTACGTTTAATTTGTAGGTATTCGCGCGCAGACCAACTGCTAGAGCCCTTGTTTTCTATTCGCGTTTCAAGGTCTACTTTATAGCTGCCTTTGCTAAAAACGTATGTTTTTGTCACGACAATGCCATTGCCGTTTATCCACGTTAACGGCACCCGTAATACGTCCCCTGTTAACGTATAATTTTGTTTTTCTGTTTGCCAGACCGAGTGGTGGTTTGGGCTTTCACCTTGTTGTGAAATTAGGCCCGACTCAACAACAAATATTTTAGGCATATCGTCGTTTAACAACTTAACAACGTCTGCTTTTCCTTTTTCTTCAGGATATTGCGTCAATTCTAAGCGGTTAATTCCACCGCCTAATGTATTGATGTGTAATCTATAAACATCGGTGTTAACCGTAATAAGCTGGCCCCCTACCTGTTTTTTAACACTATTTATCTCTATGTCTACCCCGCTCGAGAGCTCGTTAGCCGTTTTCGCCTCAGGAACGTCGGATTGTTGGTTTGTTTTAGCGTCGGCACCCGCCACCTCTGGCGTTTGTTGCGGCAAAACATAGTCTTTTTGCCACGCTTGCCAAATAAGAACAGACACAAAAGCGAGTGCTGCAAAAAGTAGAGTTCTTTGATTATCCATGTTTTTTTTCTATTGTAGGCAAAGGGTCTAGGCCACCCTTGCACAAGGGTTGACACCGAAGTAAGCGTTTAATGGTTAAATAGCTTGCTTTAATTAGGTTGTATTCTTGATATGCCTGTAAAGCATACTCAGAGCAACTAGGATAAAAGCGACAACGGCTTGGTAACATTGGGCTAATAAAGTAGCGGTAAAACTTTATTAAATAAATAAATGGTTTATTCATTATTAGCTATCACATCAAAATGTGTTTTTATCGAGGCTGATAGTTCTTTTTTGGACGCTTGCGCCGCCTTTTTTCGACATAAAACAACCATATCAAAACCTTTTAGCTTGTTTTTATTTAACCGGAATGCTTCTCGAATGATGCGTTTAATCTGGTTTCGTAAAACGGCCTTTTTCACCATTTTTTTTGCTATGGCTAGGCCTAGTTTTCCTGAAGAAAGCGGCTTTTTACTTACTAAAACAGTTAAAAACTCATCAGAAAATTTGTCTGCTTCTTTGAATACTTGAGAATATTCTTCAGCCGTATTAAGTCGATCCGTTTTTAAAAATGTATTGCTTATGACGTCTTCAGCAATCAAGCCGTTAAACGAACCCGCCCTTTTGCACGCCTAGCATTAACAATTTTTCTACCTGACTTAGTCGCCATACGTGCTCTAAAGCCGTGTGTACGAGCTCTTTTTAAATTACTTGGTTGAAATGTTCTTTTCATTGTTCGCTACTCTTTAAAAATAAATGTTTGTTGGTTTATTAACCAAAGACTCCTTTAACCCTGCTTCATGTAAGAGTTCTTCGACTAATAAAAAGACCGCGAAGAATACTTTTTTTCCAGCTTAAAGTCAATGTTTTATTGCTTTCTGGCCTAATAACCGAAACGTTTTAATTTTATCCGCTTTGCCTGTGGATAACTTCACACTTTAGGTTTATCCTAGTTGTTTTAAAATTAGTAAACAAGGATATTGTGTCTACACTTTGGGAGGCTTGCTTAAAACATTTGGAAACGGAGGTTCCTCCGCAACAAATCAACACGTGGATACGCCCTTTACAGGCAGATTTCAGCAACCGTGAATTAAGCCTTTATGCGCCCAATAAATTTGTTCTGGACTGGGTTTCAGACAACTATAAAGAAAAAATATATAGTATAATCAATAGGTTAGAAAAAGAACCTGTTTCTTTGCATATAAAAATTGGTAGCAATAAACCTAGCCAACAACGTACTTTTTCATCACCTAGTAAACAAATAAATAACAACCATCAAAAGTCTGTTCCAAACAATTTAAACAGCACGTTTACATTTAATAATTTTGTAGAGGGAAAGTCTAATGCCCTTGCTAAAGCCGCTGCCACCCAAGTATCTCAAAATCCGGGCGGCGCAAACAACCCTCTTTACATTTACGGTGGGGTTGGCTTAGGTAAAACACATTTAATGCACGCTGTTGGAAACTCTATTTTACAACAAACACCTAATGCAAAAGTTTGCTTTCTCTCATCTGAACGTTTTGTTTCAGATATGGTAAGTTCTTTACAAAAGAATAAAATAAATGACTTTAAAAAGTTTTACCGTTCCCTAGATCTATTATTAATTGATGATATTCAGTTTTTTGCAAAAAAAGAACGTTCTCAGGAAGAGTTTTTTCACACCTTCAACACACTTATTGAAAATAACAAACAAATCATTCTTACTTGTGATTGCTACCCAAAGGAAATTAACGGTTTAGAAGATCGCTTAAAGTCCCGTTTCGGTTGGGGCTTGCCGATTGCTATTGACCCGCCTGATTTAGAAACAAGGGTCGCTATTTTAAAAAACAAAGCAGCTCTGAGCAATGTTGACTTGCCTGACGAAGTTGCCTTTTTTATGGGTAGTAGAATAAAGTCTAATGTTCGTGAGTTAGAAGGGGCTCTACGTCGTGTCTTAGCCAATGCAAACTTTACCGGACTCCCAATTACGTTAGAATTTACTAAAGAGGCGTTACGAGACCTTATTGCCTTACAGGATAAAAGAATTAGTATTGATAATATTCAAAAAACGGTTACCGAGTATTATAAAATTAGGATGTCGGACTTGCTCTCATCAAAAAGAACTCGCTCGATAGCCAGACCACGACAGGTGGCTATGGCTCTGGCTAAAGAGTTAACCAACTATAGCCTACCTGAGATTGGTCAACAGTTTGGTGGTAGGGACCATACGACAGTTTTACATGCGCAACGAAAGGTTAAAGAGCTAAGGGAGTCTGACCAAAAAATTGATGAGGATTATAGTAACCTGTTAAGAACCCTATCGCATTAACTTGGTTAACTTGTGGATAACTTATCTTTGCTTTTAATCAACAACATACACACAGGTTATTTATTACTTATTCCCTGTTTATTATTGGCGTAACTTTATGTTTTAATTAGTTTAAATAGACTAATTAACAGTTTTTTCAACCCTTATAACTATAATAAGGTTTTATATATGTATTTAAATATTAATAAAGAAGACTTACTTAACCCCTTAGCAAAAGTCATTGGTGTTATTGAAAGAAGACAAACGTTGCCGGTTCTTTCGAACGTTTATTTGTTGGTTAAAAATAATTTACTAACATTAATTGGGACAGATTTAGAAGTTCAAATCTCAGCAAAAATCCAAATCGATTGCAATGAGGAAATTAAAACCACCTTACCGGGAAGAAAGTTATTGGATATTTGTCGATCTTTGCCAGACGAGTCAAAAATCAAACTTAACTTTCAAGAGGGCAAAGTATTAATAAACTCAGGTAAAAGCCGGTTTGTTCTCCGAACGCTACCCGCAGCAGAATATCCTTTGTTTGATGAGCTTCAGTATATAAATGAGTTTTCAATTAATAGAGATGTTTTATTCAAAGCGTTTACAAAAACACTTTTTTGTATGGCGCAACAGGATGTTAGGTATTATTTAAACGGACTAATGCTACAAATTTCAAACGGTGACGTTCAAGCGGTTGCTTCTGATGGCCACCGCTTAGCGTTGTTTCAGCATCAGTCTGAGGAAAATGACTTTTCAATGGAGCAAATCATATTGCCTCGAAAAGGCGCTCAAGAGGTTCTTAAATTACTTGATAAAGTAAAAAACGATGTTGATGTAAAAGTTGCAAAAAGCCACATTAAATTAACTATCGACGATGTTCAGTTGAACGCAAAATTGATTGACGGTCGCTTTCCAGACTTTAAAAACGTGTTGCCAGAAGAGAGTGAACATAATTTTAATATTGATAAGCAGTTATTCAAATCCGCTCTAAGTAGGGTTTCAATACTATCAAATGAAAAATATAAAGGCATCCGGCTGGATTTAAGTAAGCAGTTGATGACTATTAATGCAAACAACCCAGAGCAAGATGAAGCAGATGAAGAGGTCACTATTGATTATGATGGCGAAGAAATGAGCATGGGCTTTAACTCCAGCTATTTGATGGATGCGTTAAACGTTATTGAATCCGATCTTGTTTATGTCTCTTTTACTGATACCAACAGCAGCTGCCTATTAGAAGATCCAACTGATAAATCTAGCAGATTTGTTATTATGCCCATGAGGCTATAAGCGCGTTCTTTGAAGCAGAGTTGGTTTATGTTGTCTGAGGTTAAAATTAATAATGTTAGGAACATAAAAAAAGGACATTTAAAGCTATCAAACAATATAAATATAATAGTTGGTCCTAATGGAAGCGGTAAAACATCGGTTCTGGAAGCTATTTATTTGTTGAGCCGGTCTAGATCATTTAGAACCCAGTCGATAAACAACGTAAGGACAAAAGGTGAAGAGCATCTGGTTGTTTATGGAGCAACTGAAGAAAAAGAAAGAACAAACCAAATTGCAATAAAAAAAAGCCCCAAAGAAACAAAAATAAGAATAAATGGCAAAAACGAGAAAAAGGCTTCAGAGCTTTCTGAGCACCTAAAAGTGCACTTAATAAGGCCCGAATCACAAACACTATTAGAGCGAGGGTCTTCAGCAAGAAGAACGTTTATTGATTGGGGAGTGTTTCACGTGAAACAGTCTTTTTTGGCGAAAGCAAAAACATATAACCATTTGTTAAAACAACGAAACAAACTGCTAAAGCAGCGCGACCAATCCACGCTATCAACTTGGAGCGAGAAGCTTGCAGAATACGGTACAATAGTCGATAAAGAGAGAGAGGCCTATTTGGTTCTTTTGCAACAAGAGCTAAAGAAGACGGTTTTGGCTCTTCTGGGTGATGTTGATATTAGCTTAACGTATGAAAAAGGCTGGAGTGATAAGCTAAACCTAGGTTCGGCTTTAATTAATTCTTTGGACAGGGATTTGTTTAAAGGCTATACAACAGTTGGGCCACACAAGGCCGACATTGTTTTAAGGGTCGGCTCCTATTTGGCGCAGGACTACTTATCAAGAGGCCAGGTTAAGCTGCTGGTAATGGCGCTGTATTTGGCGCAAATCAGGTTGTTGCGAAACATAGGCAACCAAGACGTGTGTGTGTTGGTGGACGACTTATCTGCCGAACTCGACAAGAAAAATGTAAATAAGGTGTTAATGCTTTTGTATAAAACAGGGGCTCAAATACTGCTAACGGCGACAAGCTTGGAGTCGCTTACAGAGTGGTCGGTGTTAGCGGATACAAAAACGTTTCACGTGGAACAAGGGTTAATAACAGAAGGTGCATAGGTGAGTAAAGACAATAAAGTAACAGGGTCGTACGACTCAACAAGCATACAGGTCTTAAAGGGTTTGGATGCGGTTAGAAAAAGGCCGGGGATGTATATTGGTGATACGGATGATGGAACGGGTTTGCATCACATGGTGTTTGAGGCGGTAGACAACTCGATTGATGAAGCGTTGGCCGGGTATTGCACAGAGGTTGGTGTCGTTATTCATGATGATAACTCGGTGTCAATAATGGATGATGGGCGAGGTATACCTGTTGATATTCACGAGGAAGAGGGGCGCTCTGCAGCGGAGGTCATTATGACTATTCTGCATGCCGGTGGTAAGTTTAATGATAATGCCTATAAGGTTTCAGGTGGTTTGCACGGGGTGGGTGTTTCAGTTGTAAACGCGCTTTCTGAGGTGCTGGAGCTAACCGTTAAACGGGATGGTAAGGAGCATTACCAAAAGTATGTTAATGGAGACCCTGTTGAGCCTCTAAAGGTTGTTGGGGACTCTGATCAAACGGGAACCACGATTCGCTTTAAACCAAGTGACGCCATCTTTAAAAACATAGAGTTTCATTTTGAAATTTTATCAAAGCGGCTTAGGGAGCTTTCCTTTTTAAACTCGGGCGTAAAGATTCGTTTGTCTGATGAAAGAACCGCAAAAGAAGAGCTGTTCGAATACGAAGGTGGAATTAAGGCCTTCGTTGAACATTTAAATAAAAACAAAACGGGCATTCATGAAAACGTTGTTTATTTTAATGTCGAAAAAAAGGGCGTTGTTGTGGAGGTTGCTTTGCAATGGAATGACTCATATCAAGAAAACATTCTTTGTTATACCAATAATATTCCTCAACGAGATGGCGGCTCCCATTTGGCGGGGTTCAGGGCGGGCCTAACGAGAACATTGAATCAGTATATTGAAAGCCAGGGGTTGGCAAAAAAACAAAAGGTTGCAACATCCGGTGATGATGCCAGAGAGGGGTTAACGGCTGTTTTGTCGATAAAGGTTCCAGACCCAAAGTTTTCTTCACAAACGAAAGATAAGCTGGTTTCTTCTGAAGTGAAGCCGATTGTGGAGGCGTGTGTTTCGGAAAACTTACAGGATTTTTTGTTAGAAAACCCTGCTGAAGCAAAAAATATTGCTGGGAAAATGCTGGAAGCGGCTCGAGCAAGAGACGCGGCTAGAAAAGCAAGGGAAATGACAAGACGAAAATCTGCGCTTGATATAGCCGGCTTACCAGGCAAGTTGGCAGATTGCCAAGAAAAGGATCCGGCGCTTTCTGAAATATTTCTAGTGGAGGGCGATTCTGCTGGCGGCTCTGCTAAACAAGGAAGGGATAGACGAACACAAGCGATCTTGCCGTTAAAAGGGAAGATTCTAAATGTGGAGCGGGCTCGGTTTGACAAAATGCTTTCTTCCGAAGAGGTGGGGACGCTTATAACAGCCCTAGGTTGCGGGATAGGAAAAGAAGAGTATAAGCCAGAAAACTTACGCTACCATAAGATAATTATTATGACGGATGCGGATGTCGATGGTTCGCATATCCGGACGTTATTATTGACGTTTTTTTATCGTCAAATGCCTGAGCTAATAGAAAATGGAAACGTGTATATTGCTCAGCCACCGTTATACAAGGTGAAGAAGGGTAAGCAAGAGTACTATGTAAAAGATGATAATGAATTAAACAGTTATTTGTTACAGCTAGCGTTAGAAAAAGCGAGTTTAGTGATTAATGAGTCTACGCCACCAATTAGCGGTCTTGCCTTAGAGCAGCTTGCTAAAGAGCATATTAAAATAGATGGTATTATTTCTCGTTTATCGAGTCGTTATGATCAGGCCATTCTTAATGAGCTGCTATCGGCAAACGAGCTGCGGGCGGATGATTCGTTAGATAAAATAAATGAGTGGGTAAAAGAGTTGGAGCTTAGACTTAATGATAATGACAACAGCCCAACAAAGTATCAGCTTAGTGTTCAAGAAGCTGACAACAGCTGGTTAATAAGCTGTGTAACAGTCTCTCATGGTGTTAAAAAAGAATTTCCAATTACCCCTTTATTTTTCAAGTCAACAGAATATAAAAGAATTCTAGGTTTTGGTAACACTGTAAAAGGATTGTTTGTTGAAAGCTCTTATCTACTGATGGGGGATAAAAAGTACTCCGTCGGTACCTTTAAAGAGGTTTTTGAACTGTTAATGAAAGAAGCAAGAAAAGGCCAGCAGATTCAACGTTATAAAGGCTTGGGGGAAATGAATCCTGAGCAGCTATGGGAAACGACGTTAGATGCAGATGCTCGTCGCTTATTGCAGGTAAGGGTTGAAGATGCGATAACAGCTGACGAGGTGTTTACAACATTGATGGGGGAAGAGGTTGAGCCGCGCCGTTTGTTTATAGAAAAAAACGCACTTGAAGTGTCAAATCTTGACGTCTAAGAAAGGAGAAAGCTATGCGCTGGAGGGGCCGTCGAAGCAGTAGTAATCTTGAAGATCAACGCAATATGCAAATTAGAGGAGGCGCGGCTGGCGGGGGTATGTTGCGGTTGCTACCGATAGTGTTTAAGTTCTTGGGCTTTAAAGGAACAGCTATAGTGGCCGCAGGATTTTTGGGCTACGGTTTGTTGACCGGTAACCTTAGCGGTATGCTGGGTTTGCAGCAAAACGCACCAGCAACGTCCTCAAATAAACCGCTACAGCAATCGACAGAAGAAAAAGAGTTGGCTAAATTTGTGGGCGTTATTCTTGCTGATACGGAAGAGACGTGGCAAAGTTTATTTAGTCAGATGGGTAAGGTTTATAAAGAACCGAAGTTAATACTGTTTAGAGACAGGGTGAATTCTGCGTGTGGCTTAGGGCAGGCGGCAATGGGGCCTTTTTATTGTCCAGCAGATCAAAAGGTATATATTGACTTGGGGTTTTATGAGCAATTAAAAAATAAATTTAACGCGCCGGGTGATTTTGCCCAAGCCTATGTTATTGCCCATGAAGTGGGTCATCATGTACAAACTCTGTTAGGAGTGTCTGCTTCGGTACAAAAGGCAAAACAAGGGCTAAGTAAAAAAGATGCAAACAAGTTGTCTGTAAAGCAAGAGCTTCAGGCGGATTGTTTTGCGGGGATATGGGCCTATCATGCGGGTAATGTTAGGCAGTTATTGGAAGACGGCGATATTGAAGAGGGTCTAACCGCGGCCAGCGCGATTGGTGATGATACGTTACAAAGACAAGCTGGCGGCACAGTGAGCCCCGACTCTTTTACTCATGGAAGCGCTGTACAACGAGTGAAATGGTTTAAAACCGGCCTCTCAAAAGGGAAAATAAGTGTTTGTGATACATTTAAATAATAAAAAACTATGAATAATGAAACGATACTTAAAGAAGAGAAAATATCACTTACGGATACCCAGCTTAATGTAGCTGCTAAAAGTTTTGTTATAAATGAAATTGAGTCCATATATATTGGAGAAACAAACCCTGCAAAAGAACGGGCTTATGTTTTCATTGCTATTGGGGCTGTATTGACAATATTTACGTCACGCTGGTTTATGGCCGGAGGCGTTCTTGCAATTTTGGCAGGGATAGTTACTTTTTTTGACTCTAGAAGAAAATACACGATTTATATAAAAACTAAAAAAGGCGACACTGCCGTGACAGCCGGCCACGACTTCAAGAGAATTAAAGCCATAAAAGAGCTTTTAACGAAAAAAACAACCCTCGGAGAGATCGTCTAAGAGGTTTTTAGAGATATCTCGTCCATTCTTTCCTCTATCCAGTGTTCTGCTTGTTGGTTAAGCTCTCTGGCGGAAAGAGACTTGCTGTCTATCATTTTTCCGATACGAACTTGTATTGTGCCGGGGTATTTAATAAAAGCGTTGCGCCGCCAAAATTCACCGGCGTTGTGAGCGACAGGAATAATGGGGTAGCCGGATTTTTCTGCGAGCAATGCCCCGCCGATCATATACTTTCCTTTTTCGCCAGGGGCAATACGAGTTCCTTCTGGAAAAACAACCACCCACCGGCCAGATTTTAATCGTTCAGTTCCCTGTTTGATAATTTGTTTGAATGATTTGCTTTTTTTAGAGCGATCAATGGCGATTGGTTGAATAAGTGCAAGCGCCCAGCCAAACAAAGGAATCCACAGTAGCTCACGTTTTAATACCCAGCATTGTTCAGGAAACATGACTTGTAGTGCAAATGTTTCCCAAGCGGACTGGTGCTTGCAGAAAATTATGCCATTACCCTTGATGTTTTCTGCTCCAATGACGTTGAAATCAAGCTTACATATTACCTTAAGTCCTTTTATAACGAGCTTTGCCCAAGCACTTGCTATGGAATATCTGACGCGATATGAAAAAGGGAAAGACAGAAGCACGAGAGGGGCAAAAACAAAAAGGGTTATAACTTGAAAGATAAAAAACAGTACTGATCTTAGACCAAGAAAAAACAACTTAAGAGAGGATGGCTTGGCTTGCATCATAGAGGTTCTCGTATATAGGATAAGGAAGAGAGGGGTTTTGTTGTTGRGTGYTTTTGCCTTTGCCGGTCAAGACAAGCAAGGCGTTRGCGCCAGCCTTAGTTGCAGCTTCAAGGTCACGCAGGCTATCACCAATAATAATTGCATCAGCAAGGTTTATATCATTATTTTTTGCTAGCTCAAATAATAAGCCTGCTTTAGGTTTACGACAGTCACAAGCATCATCTGGGGTGTGTGGGCAAAAGGCAATATCAGTAATGTCGCCACCCGCTTGATGTATTAGAGATAGCATTTTGTGATGCATGGCACTAAGCGCATCGACAGTAAAATAGCCGCGACCGATACCCGATTGATTTGTAGCAATAAAAACACGGTGTCCTGCTTGGTGTAGTTGTGCAATTGCATCGATGCTGCTGTTGATTGGTAGCCATTCATCGGCACTTTTAACATAAACGTCACTGTCAATATTTATGACGCCATCTCGATCTAAAATAATATCTAAACGTCGCTGTGTTTTGATATTCATGTATTGTCTAAAGCATTGAAATATCGGCTATTTTTATAAAATTAGCATGAATTTTAGAGAGCAATGCTAAACGGGTATTTTTAATATTTTCATCGTCAGCCATGATGAACACATGCTCAAAAAAGTTATCAATAGGCTCCTTCAGGGTAGACAACACCTTAAGCGCATCAATATATTTACGTTGTTTAATTAATGGCTCGATGTCTGCTTCAACCGTTTGCAGTTTTTTATATAATGCAATTTCGTGGCTGTCGGTCAATTTTTTTGTATCAAAGAGCCTGGAAACATTCCTTGGCGCCTTCTTTAAAAGGTTTTGAATACGCTTATTCGCCTCTGAAAGGCTAGCCGCCTCATCATGTAAAGAAAACGACTTAACGGCCTCGATGCGCCTCATAAAATCAACAGGTCCTGTGCAGTTTACAGACATGATGGCAGTAAATTGTTCGGGACGGAAATCATTATTTAAACAGTAACCTTTCAAGCGGTCTAAAATAAAACCAAGAACTTTGATTTTGGTGTTATCTTCGTCGAAATTATGGGTAAATTGCAGACAAGATAAGTGAATTAGCTTTTTAAGATCAAGCTCAATTTGGTTCTCAATAAGTATTCTTAAAACACCTAAAGATGCACGGCGGAGGGCAAATGGGTCTTTGTCGCCAGAGGGTATTAAGCCAACACTAAAAATACCGACAACGGTGTCAAGTTTATCGGACAGTGCTAAAACTAGGCCGGTTTTAGTACTTGGTAGCTCGCCGCCGGCTTGTTTGGGCAAATACTGTTCTTGAATAGCGGTAGCAACCTCAGCATCTTCGGTATTTTGGAGTGCGTAGTAGCGACCAATAACGCCCTGTAAGCTAGGGAACTCTCCTACCATGTCAGTAACTAAGTCGGTTTTACTCAAAATTGCGGCGCGGGATGCCAATTCAGGGTTGTGGCCAAGCTGCTTAGCAAGTTCTACAGATAATTTTTCTACTCGTTGAGTTTTGGCACCCACTGAACCAAGCTTGTGTTGGAACACAACGTTGTCTAAGGAGGGGATGCGCTCTGCAAGGGTTGTCTTTAAATCCTGCCGCCAGAAAAACTCAGCATCAGATAGTCGTGGACGAATAACGCGTTCGTTGCCGTGGATAACCGAAGCAGGGTTTGTGCTTTGAATATTGCTAATAGTGATAAAAAACGGTAGCAGAGAGCCTTTGGTATCGAGTACAGGGAAGTATTTTTGGTTAATTTGCATGGTTGTGATGAGCACTTCTTTTGGTAATTCTAAAAAATGTTCATCAAAACTGCCAGTAACGGCGACGGGGAGTTCGACTAGAGCGGTAATTTCATCTAACAGCTCAGCATCAATATGTGCCACGCCATTAACGGCCATAGCTGACTGATTTGCTTGTTGTTTAATAAGGGCCTTACGTTCATCAAAATCAACAATAACGTGTGCACTTTTAAGTTGCTTGTTGTAGCTGTTAGGCGATGTAATGACAAGGCTTTCTGGAGCATGGAAGCGATGGCCATATGAGTTGTTGGATGCGGTTATTCCGAAAAAAGTACTGTTGATAATCTCTGTGCCAAATAGCAAGATGACCCAATGCACCGGACGTACAAACGCATCGTTGGAGCTACCCCAGCGCATACGCTTTGCAATAGGTAAGTGATTTAATGCTTTTTCAATAATGCCGGGAATGAGCGCTTTAGCAGGTTGGCCTTTCTCTAGCTTTTCATAGGACAACCACTCGCCTTTGTCGGTTTTAAGTGTTCCTAGATCATTAAATTCAGCGCCACATCCACGGGCAAAACCTAAAGCGGCCTTACTTGGGTTGCCGTCTGAATCATAAGCAGCTGCAACGGCCGGGCCACGTTTCTCAACGAGCTCGTCGGCTTGGATGATTTCCACGTCTTCAATCCACACAGCAAGGCGACGCGGTGTAGCAAAACAGTGGGTGTTGCCGTAACGTAAGTTGGCTTCGACCAAACCATCACAAATACCCTTTAGCAGGTGGTCTCGCAGGGTTATTAGAGTGGTCGGTGGTAGCTCTTCACAACCCAGCTCGAATAATAAGTCATGAGTATCACTCATGAACCGTCCTCCGTTTTAAGCATGGGGAAACCAAGGGCTTCACGTGAGGTAAAATATGTTTCGGCAACCATTTTGGAAAGGCTGCGAACTCGAAGAATAAAGCGTTGCCGTTCTGTAACAGATATAGCGTGACGAGCGTCCAATAAATTAAAGGTATGTGAGGCTTTTAAAACTTGTTCGTAAGCGGGTAGCGGTAAGCCCTTTTTAATCAGTAAGTTACAGGTGCTTTCGCACTCATCAAATTGTTTAAACATGTAGTCAACATTGGCGTGTTCAAAGTTAAAAGCGGATTGTTCAACTTCGTTTTGATGAAAAACGTCACCGTATGTTACCACGCCATTTTTGGTATTTGCCCACACGAGGTCGTAGACGCTTTCAACGCCTTGGATGTACATGGCGATGCGTTCCAGTCCGTAAGTAATTTCGCCACTAACTGGACGACAATCTAAGCCGCCGACTTGTTGGAAGTAAGTGAACTGAGTGACTTCCATGCCATTAAGCCAAACTTCCCAACCTAAGCCCCAAGCACCAAGTGTGGGAGATTCCCAGTTATCTTCAACAAAACGAATATCGTGTTCGAGCATATCCAAGCCCAAGTGAGTCAAAGAGCCTAAGTATAAGTCTTGAATGTCGCTAGGAGATGGTTTTATAAGTACTTGAAATTGATAATAGTGTTGCAAACGATTGGGGTTTTCACCGAAGCGGCCATCGGTAGGACGACGAGAAGGCTGTACGTATGCAGTGGCCCATGGCTCTGGGCCAATAGCACGCAAAAAAGTAGCAGGGTGAAAGGTTCCCGCGCCTACTTCGAGGTCCAGAGGTTGTAGAATTAGGCATCCTTGGGTTGCCCAATATTCTTGCAACGCAAGAATAAGCCCCTGGAATGTTTGGAGGTCTTGTTTAGATTTTGACACGCTAAAAGCAACTGTAATTTAAATAAAAGAGAAGTATATCTAATAAGCCTATAGATATCATCAAAACAGCTGCATAAAGGCAAAGGCTACCAAATTAGACGGTTGATAAGCCGTTGAAAAGGTAACAAAAAGAAAAATCATATTTTTCTTTTTTCGTGCGCTGATATTTATGGATGAATAAATCAGCGCCTCCTTTAGGACTCACAATAAATGGGTATCCGGTATAATGTGATTTCTTAAAGTATTTAGTGAACATAATGGCAACACAACGTAAGGCAGTCGCGTTAATTTCTGGGGGCTTGGACTCTTTATTAGCAGCAAAAGTTATGCTTGAACAGGGCGTTCATGTAGAAGGGATTAATTTTTATACCGGGTTTTGTGTGGAAGGGCACACCCACGCGATTCGTAAAAAAGATAAACTGAAACCGAAAAGAAATAATGCACTATGGAGTGCGGAAACGCTGGGGATTAAGCTTCACATCATTGATATTATTGAAGAATATAAGGATGTTTTGATAAACCCAAAACACGGCTATGGCGCGAATATGAACCCCTGTTTGGATTGCAAAATCTTTATGGTAGGTAAGGCGAAAGAGTGGGCAGACGAAAATGGTTTTGATTTTATTATTACCGGTGAAGTGATCGGTCAAAGACCGATGTCGCAACGCAAAGACACGATGCCGGTTATTTCAGCAGAATCTGGTGCCGAAGACCGTTTATTACGCCCATTGTGCGCACTGAATTTGCCTGAAACATTACCAGAACGAGAAGGCTGGGTTAATCGCGACAAGCTATATGGTTTTAGTGGCCGTACACGTAAGCCACAAATGGCGTTGGCAGAAAAGTTTGGGTTTGATGATTACGCACAGCCTGCAGGTGGTTGTTGCTTCCTTACGGATAAAGCCTATTCAGTAAAACTGACAGATTTGTGGGCGTCTCGTGGCAAAAGGGACTATGAAATTGATGATATTATGCTATTAAAAGTCGGCCGTCATATTCGCCCTAAACCACATTTTAAATTGATTGTCGCGCGTGAAGAAGGCGAAAATAATTTTTTACAGGGTTATAAGAAGCAATTTATCACGTTAAGAACAATGAGCCACAAGGGCCCATTAACGTTATTGGATGGAACGGCGAGTGATGAAGACCTTGAGTTAGCGGCGAAAATTGTTGCACGCTTTAGCCAGGGTAGAGATGCGGACACGGTTGATGTTGAAGTCGCAGAGGATGGTGTTGCTAAGAACATAACAGTGAAACCCTTTGCGGCGGATGAAATTAAACAGGAGTGGCGGGTATGATTGAATTGGACGCACGCCGATTATTGTGCCCAATGCCGGTCATAAAGACGCAAAATGTAATAAAAACGCTGCTATCAGGCGACAACGTGCGGGTAACGTGTACAGATCCGGGTGTTATGCAAGATATTCCTGCCTGGTGTAGAATTAATGGGCACACGGTGTTAACAACCGAAGAAATCAATCACGAATTCATCCTTACGATTGAAGTTGGCAATGATGATTAAATGTCTATAGCAGAAAAAGAGACAGAAACGCTGGCGAAGAAAAGAATCACTCTTATTGGTGGAGTGG
Organism: Piscirickettsiaceae bacterium; assembly: GCA_002401365.1. Classification (GTDB taxonomy): domain Bacteria; phylum Pseudomonadota; class Gammaproteobacteria; order Methylococcales; family Cycloclasticaceae; genus Cycloclasticus. The sequence continues at coordinate 31,814 of NVSW01000001.1, forward strand.
TTAATTTAGTGCTGTCTGTTTTGAAAATTGGCTTTGGTTGGCTGGGGCAATCACATGCGCTAATTGCGGATGGCTTTCATTCGTTGTCTGACTTGTTAACAGACGGTCTTGTTTATTATGCGTCTCACCACGCTAGCCAAGAGGCTGATGAGGATCACCCTTATGGTCATGCGCGGTTTGAAACATTAGCCACGGTAATATTGGGTGCTGTATTAATTGCTGTCGCTGGGGCGATTGTTTGGGACGCAATATCACGTTTTTTTAATGATCAGGCTTTAGCTTATGGTTGGTTAATTATAACAATTGCGGCGATTTCAATAATCTCTAAAGAGGTGATGTATCGCGTAACACTACGGACAGCAGAGGAAACAAGGTCGGCCTTATTGAAAGCGAATGCCTGGCACCACCGAAGTGATGCTATTTCATCGTTAGTGGTATTAGTTGGTGTTGGCTTACAAATGGCGGGATATCAATATTTTGACTCTATTGCGGCGTTAGTTGTTGGCCTGATGGTGATAAAGATTGGGTTTGATTTGGTGCTGGATGCCAGTAAAGAGCTAGTGGATACGGCTTTAGATGCAGAAAAAGTTGAGCAAATAAAACGGGTTATATTGAATGTTGATGGTGTTCAAGCGTTACATTTTCTACGGACTAGAAAAATGGGGGAACAGGCGTTAGTTGACGTGCATATTCTTGTGCCGCCAATGATTAGTGTGTCCGAAGGACATTTAATAAGTGAGACGGTGCGCTTGTCCCTTTTAGATGAGGTAGAACATATAGGTGAAGTGATGGTGCATATTGACCCAGAGGATGATGAAGTGACGTCCCCGAGCTTGGCATTACCGATTAGAGAGCATTTATTGATTAAATTTGATAAAGCTTGGCAAGACGTAGCAGAAAAAGATCAGGTTAAACATATTAATTTGCATTATTTAGATGGCAAAGTTGTTGCTGAACTGGAATTGCCTTATTCACTAGCAAGCGACATAAAACAACTTAAAATAATTGCTGATAGCTTTGAAAAAGCAACCTTGACAGTACCAGAGGTCGCACAAGTAAAGGTTCTATTTTCATAACCTGCGCTATATTGGTGCAATATAACGCAGAGCGCCCTGTTTTGGTGTGATATGTTTTGGAATTATACGGCTGCTAAATAAATAGCCCTTGAAAACAAGGGGTTATATTTTGGCACAATATATGCAAAAATTGTCAGGCTAACGATTTAAATATTAACATTAACTTTAGGAGTAATCATGTCCGCACAAGATGTATTAGATTTAATTAAAGAAAAAGAGGTCACATTTGTTGATTTCCGCTTCGTTGATACCATTGGTAAAGAGCAGCACGTAACCGTTCCATCTCATACGATTAATGCTGGAGTGTTTGAAGATGGTAAAATGTTCGATGGCTCATCTATCGCAGGATGGAAAGGAATTAATGAATCTGACATGATTTTAATGCCAGACCCATCAACAGCCGTTTTAGACCCATTTTTTGATGATGTAACACTTATCTTGCGTTGTGATGTTGTTGAACCAAGTGATATGAGCGGTTACGAACGTGACCCTCGATCTATTGCTAAAAGAGCTGAAGCTTACTTACAAACGACCGGTATTGGTGATACTGCTTATTTCGGTCCAGAAAATGAATTCTTCGTATTTGACGATATTCGTTGGGGCACTGACATGTCTGGCACGTTCTATGAAATTGATTCAGAAGAAGCGGGTTGGAACTCAGAAAAATCATATGAAAGTGGCAACATGGGTCACCGCCCAGGAACAAAAGGTGGCTATTTCCCTGTGCCTCCAGTCGATTCTCTTCACGATATGCGTGCAGCGATGTGCTTAACGCTTGAAGAAATGGGCCAAGAAACAGAGGTTCATCACCATGAAGTGGCAACAGCTGGCCAATGTGAAATTGGTACCGTGTTTAACACCTTGGTAAAGAAAGCCGATGAAGTGTTAGAGCTTAAATACGTTGTACAAAATGTGGCTCATGCATACGGTAAAACAGCAACCTTTATGCCGAAGCCAATAGTTGGTGATAACGGTAATGGCATGCACGTTCATCAATCTATCTTTAAAGATGGCAAAGCCTTATTTGCTGGTGATTTATATGGCGGTTTGTCAGAAATGGCGCTGTTCTATATCGGCGGCATCGTCAAGCATGCTAAAGCCATCAACGCTTTTGCAAATGCATCAACAAACAGCTACAAACGTTTAGTGCCAGGTTTTGAAGCACCTGTTATGTTGGCGTATTCAGCACGTAACCGTTCAGCATCTATTCGTATTCCTTTTGTTGCTAACCCTAAAGGTCGTCGTATTGAAGTGCGTTTTGCTGATTCAACAGCGAACCCTTACCTTTGCTTTTCGGCAATGTTAATGGCAGGCCTAGATGGGATTAAAAATAAAATCGATCCGGGCGATGCTATGGATAAAGATCTTTACGATCTTCCAGCTGAAGAAGAGGCTTTAATCCCACAAGTAGCAATATCGCTTGATGAAGCACTTGATGCGTTGAACAATGACCGTGAGTTCTTAATAGAAGGTGGCGTATTTACCAACGACATGATTGATGCTTATATTGAGCTTAAAATGGAAGAAGTGACTCGCCTGCGCATGAGCACTCATCCAGTTGAGTTTGATATGTATTACAGCTTGTAGACGGTGCTATAGTTGTGAAAAGCCCCGCAAATGCGGGGCTTTTTTTGCACCAAAGGTAGAGTTTGTGGTCTTATAGCTGTGTAGCTAAATAAACAGGGTGTAGATATGAAATGGATATTAATCATGTTATTGGGAATTTTTGTTGCGGGTTCATCATTAGCGGAGATATATACTTATAAGGATAAGCAGGGAAAAGTTGTTTTTTCGGATGTGCCTGTTAAGGGCGCTGAAAAAGTGATTGTGCCACCGGTTATGACGTATGAGGGAAGTGTGCAAAAAAGCACCATAGACGCAAACGGTAGTTTTAAGCCCACGAAGCTGGCGGAGCATCAACCGTACAAACGTTTAGTTATTGCATACCCAGAGCAAGAAGGAACGGTAAGGGATAACCAAGGCGAGTTGACTATTCGTTACACCTTATCACCAGCATTACAAAAAGGAGATAAGGTAGAAGTATTTTTGAATGGTGAAGAACACGATGGCCTTGAACTAAAAGGGTTGGACAGAGGCGAGCATACGGTCCGGTTACAAGTTGTAGATGCAAATGGATATGCTCATGTAACAAGTGAAGACGTGGTGTTTTATTTACACCACCAATCAAAACTTTTTTAGCATGAGTATTACCGATATTATTTACGGGGCATAAAAAACACACTTATAAATCCGCACCATATTGGTGCATGAGGTATACTGGTTTATTAACCCTTGGCTAACTCTTTTGTATTTAAAGCCATTTGAGAAGTGGCTTGCTAATTGCATCGTCCAGTATAATGATAAAACCTTTACCCTTCTATTCAGATGTTGTTGAACAGCTTTCTATCGGTGTGTTGATTTTCAACGCAGCCGATAGATTAGTGTATATGAATAACACGGCTCAAGAAGTACTTGAGGTTAGTGACCGCAAAGCGCTTGGTGAGCGTGTAGATATTATATTGGCATCGGATACATTTAATATTCAATGTTATTTTAACAAAGCAAGAAGCGAAGGCTTGCGGAGTATTGAGCGCGATGTGCAGTTTTTACAGCCGGGCGAGAATAGTTTTAACATCTCAGTTTCACCGTTTCAAAGCAGCAATGAAAGCCAGGTATTGGTTGAAATTAGTAATACCAATCACTATCAGCAAATCACCCGTGAAGACGCGTTATTGTCACAAAATAAGATGGCCACAAACATGTTAAAAGGCTTAGCCCATGAAATTAAAAACCCATTGGCGGGATTGCGTGGTGCAGCACAACTGCTATCAGCAGAGCTAAAAGGGGATTTAAACGACTATACAAGAGTGATTATTGACGAAGCAGATCGCTTACGGGATCTTGTGGATAGGATGCTGGGTTCAACCGAAGTGGTTAAACAAAAAAATGTAAGCATTCATGCTATTTTAGAGCGAGTAAGGCAGTTGGTTCAGTTAGAAGTGGCTGATAGAATATTGATTAAAACTGACTATGATCCAAGTCTTCCGGAGCTCACAGCGGATAAAGACCAGCTTATTCAAGCGGTGCTTAATATAGTAAGAAATGCAACCCAAGCAATTCAATTAAAGGGCGAGATTACACTTAAAACAAGAATACATAGAAATTTTGTTGTTGGTGACGAAAATTATAAATTAGGCGTGAAAGTAGATGTTATTGACAATGGACTGGGTATCCCGCAAGACATGCAAACAAAGGTGTTTTATCCGATGGTAACAGGTAGAGATAATGGTACGGGCTTAGGCTTGTCTATAGCACAAACCAATGTTCGCAGACACAGAGGGTTTATAGAATTGAACAGTAAACCTGGGCGAACGGTGTTCTCAATTATTTTACCGTTTGGACATCATTATGGACGATAAAATCAATGTATGGGTGGTAGATGATGACCGCTCAATTAGATGGGTTCTTGAAACGGCATTAAAAAAAGCGGGTCATCAGGTGACGAGTTTTTCTTCAGCAGACGGCATCCTTGAAATGATGGACAAGGAAACGCCCGACGTTTTATTAACCGATATTAGAATGCCGGGGAAAGATGGCATTGAACTATTGGTAGAATTACAAACAAAATACGCTAAGTTACCAGTGATAGTGATGACAGCACATTCAGATATGGACAGCGCAATTTCTGCCTATGATAGTGGCGCTTTTGAATATTTGCCTAAACCGTTTGATATTGATGAAATGATTAGCCAAGTTGAGCGAGCCTATATTCAGACGAAACCAATAGACAACAAACAACATGACCCGTTTGGCGGAACCAGCAGTTCAGGCATTATTGGTGTGGCACCGGCAATGCAAGTTGTTTTTAGGGCGATTGGAAAGCTGTCTAGGTCAAATGTTACGGTGATGATTAACGGCGAGTCGGGTACTGGCAAAGAATTGGTAGCAAAAGCTTTACATAAACATAGTCCCCGTGCAGATAGACCGTTTATTGCCTTAAATATGGCTGCAATTCCAAAAGACTTGGTTGAATCTGAATTATTTGGACATGAAAAAGGGGCGTTTACCGGCGCGGTTACACGTAGAAAAGGGCGATTTGAACAAGCCGATGGTGGCACGCTGTTTTTAGATGAAATTGGTGATATGCCAGCAGATATGCAAACTCGTTTACTACGGGTTTTATCCGATGGAGAGTTCTATACTGTTGGTGGACATAAGCCCATTAGAGTGGATGTACGTATTATTGCGGCAACTCATCAGGGTCTAGAAGACTTGGTGCAACAAGGGTTGTTTAGAGAAGATTTATTCCACCGTTTGAATGTCGTCAGAGTTAAAATTCCACCTGTTAGAGACAGGAAGGAAGATATCCCTTTATTACTTAATTATTTTTTATCTCAAATTTCTAATGAGCTTTCTGTAGAGGTAAAAAAGCTTAGTGCAGAGGCATCGACATTCTTGGCGCAGTTATCTTGGCCTGGTAATGTTCGAGAACTAGAAAACATGTGCCGTTGGTTAACGGTTATGTGCCCCTCAACTGAGGTGCAATTGGCTGATTTACCGTCAGAATTACTTGAAACAAAAGAAGACTCAGCGGCCCTTGTAAAGGGCGATTGGTTGGAAATGGCTAAAAATGATATTACGGACTTGTTTCAAGCTGGAGAGACTGGGGTCGCCAAAAGAATTATTCCTGCGATTGAGAAAGTGCTAATTTATCAAGCGCTTGCGCATACTAATGGGCGTCGGCACGAAGCGGCTAAACTATTAGGCTGGGGAAGAAATACCTTAACGAGAAAAATTAAAGAGCTAGGTGCTTGAAATTAATCTTTAGGACTCTAGTTGTATGCTACCGATTAAATCTGCTAGCCGATTAATTTTCTGTGAAGCCATATAGTCCGATATTCCACGATTAATTTTTTTACATATTAAAGGATCATAAAATAAAGCCGTGCCAATGCCTATCGCGCTTGCACCGGCAATCATAAATTCTATGGCATCATTAGCCGTTGTAATGCCTCCCTGGCCAATGATTGGTATATTGTGTTGTTTGCAAACTTGATAAACTTGGTGAACCTTTAACAAAGCAATTGGCTTGATAGCGGGGCCCGATAACCCGCCCTGAATATTACCAATAACGGGCTTTCTGGAGGTTATATCAATTGCCATTCCCATTAGCGTATTGATAACTGAAAAGGCATCACTTCCGGCCTCTATACAGCGGCGAGCACTTTCAGCAATATCGGTTTGGTTTGGAGACAATTTAGTAATAATGGGTTTATTGGTAACCGAGCGGCAAGCCTCAACAACACGGGCAGACATATCGGGGTCATTACCGAAGGTTACCCCACCTTCTTTTACATTTGGACAGGAGATGTTTATCTCAATAGCAGCTATTGGCGAGTCATTGAATATCCGCGTAACATCCTTATATTCCTCGATAGTTGAGCCAGATACGTTTGCAATAAAGCGTGTTTCGGTAAAATCCAAGGTTGGTAGAATATCGTTAACAACGTTTGCAGCGCCTGGATTTTGTAAGCCGATGGCATTGAGCATCCCAGAGGGGGTTTCATAAACACGGTGGGTGGGGTTGCCTGACCGTGCATTAAGAGTCGTGCCTTTTAGACAAACAGCGCCAACATCCTGATGAGAGAAGCCGTCGACACGGGTATATTCATTACCGAAACCGACACAACCTGATAATAAAACTAAGGGTGTTTGGAAGGTCAAATCACAAAAAGTAGAGGTAAGTTTTGAATTGAGCATTGTTGAAATAAAGATGGGATAATTGCGCGATTATATCAGTTAACAATACAATCATACCGTTATGATACACGTCGTTCTATTTGAACCAGAAATTCCGCCAAATACAGGCAATGTGATGCGTTTATGTGCCAATACGGGGGCTAGGCTTAGCCTTATTCACCCGCTTGGTTTTGAATTAGACAATAAAAAGCTACGTAGAGCAGGTATGGATTACCGCGATTGGGCGGATGTAAAAGAATATCAAAGCTTCGCTGAATTTTTAGTAACTGAACGGCCGGGCAACGTGTACGCGTTTTCCCGGTTTGCGGTTAATAACTATGCACAGGTTAACTATCAAGACGGTGATGCTTTGGTGTTTGGTCCAGAAACTAGAGGATTACCAGCAAGCGTATTAGACCAATTGCCGGCTGATAATAAGTTATTAATTCCGATGCGGCAGGGGAACCGTAGTTTGAATTTATCAAATTCGGTAGCGGTGGGGTTGTATGAAGCTTGGCGGCAATTAGATTTTAAGTAAGCCCAAGTGTTGGGACAACTTTCTGTGCCCGTAAAAGTAATTTATTAACGGCGATTTCAGGGTCTAAGCCTTCGAATAAAATTCGATAAATCTGCATGCAAATTGGCATGTCGAGCGACCATTTTTTACTTAGGGCATACACTTCTTTTGCAGCATGAATGCCTTCAACCTCTTGGCCAATTTGTTTAGCGGCAGAATATCTATCATTACCTTTGCCCAACTGTAAACCGAGACGACGATTACGAGACTTATCATCGGTGCAGGTTAAGACTAAATCACCTATCCCAGCTAAGCTCAAAAAAGAGCTTTCAGAACAATGATATACATTCCCCAGTTGCACCATCTCGTGTAAACCAAGGGTAATCAGTGCCGCGCGAGCATTGGCACCAAAACCTAAGCCGTCTGAAATACCGGCTGCAATGGCCAAGATGTTTTTTATAGAACCACCAATTTCTGCACTAGCGATATGATCGCTGGGAAAAGCTAAGAAACGTTTACTCCTTAATGTATCGGCAACATAATTTGCATCTTCAATGTTGGGTGATGCAACCACTATCGCAGTGGGTAAGTCTTCAGCAACTTCAAGCGCAAAGCTAGGGCCAGAAATTAAAGCCATGCGTGTGTTGGGACCTAAAACTTGTTCGACAACCTCATGGGTAAGTAGTCCTGAATCGGTTTCAAAACCCTTCGTGATCCAAGTGATGACGGTATTTTTTTGTAGGTAGGGTTTACATTTAGTAAGCGTATCTCGAAAGGCATGGCTGGGTACGCCAATCATTATAAAACTATGATTAGAAACAGTTTTCTTTAAATCATCACTTAATGTAAGTGTTTCTGGGAACGTGGTGCCAGGTAAAAATTGAGTATTAGAGCGTTGTTTTTTTAGTTTACGGATGTGTTTTGGGTCGTGCCCCCATAAGGTTACAAAATGCCCATTCCTAGCCATCATGATGGCCATAGCGGTTCCCCAAGAGCCTGCGCCTAAAACAGCAATTTTCTTAGGGTCTTTCATGGATAAAATTAATTAACTTTAGACTTATCAATGCTTTGCATTTGCTGTGTATAAAGTGCGTCAAAATTGACCGGGTTTAGTAGCATTTGTGGGAAGCCACCTTTGGTTACGATGTCAGAAATCACTTCGCGTAAGTAGGGAAATAAGACACTCGGGCAGAAGCTACCCAATAAAGGCCCCATTTCCTGGTCTGAAAAGCCGTCGACACCAAATATGCCGACCTGAGTGGCTTCGACTAAATAGGCTGTTTTGTCATCATTTTTTACCGTAACGGTAACAGTAATCGATGTTTCGTATAAATTTTGCGGTGCTTTATTGGTTTGAGTCGTCAAATTTAAATCAACGTGTGGCTCCCATTTTTCAGTAAATACGATGGGTGCATTTGGTGATTCGAAAGAGATATCCTTGATGTACAATTTTTGAATTGCAAATTGTTTTTTAGGGGGTGTTAGGGGGTCTTTGTCAGCCATTGTTATTGTTACCTAATTTTGTGGTTGCTGCTCTTTATACTTACAAGAGTATTATTTTTTTACTAAAGGCATATTGGCATCAAGCCAAGCCTGAACGCCGCCATTAAGCGCATATACATTGGTAAAGTTTAGTTTGCTTAAAATTTTACAAGCTTCGTCAGAACGTGTGCCGGATTTACAGTAAAAAAGTAGCGGCCGTCCAGCGTATTTTTTAAGTTTTTCTGACTGTTCTTTGATGTCGGATAAAGGCATATAGATCGCATCCGAAATATGCCCTTCTTTGTATTCACTTTCTGTACGAGTGTCGATAATAACAGCGTCTTCACGATTAATGAGGTTGATAACCTCGGGTGCTGAAAGCAACTTATATTTACGAGTAGCGTCACTGAAAACAGTTTGTAATAATAAAACAATAACAACCACAAGACCAATAAATAATAAGCTGTGATTGCCAATAAATTCTAAATAAATATCCATTAGGCTCGGTTGTTAGAGAGAAAAATTAAGAATAAAAGGCTTTTAAAAGTTTAACGAGTTCAATAGTACTCTTATTAGCTACCTTGTAGATCACCTGGGTGGCATTTTTTCGGCAGGTTAGAATGCCTTTATCACGCATGATAGCGAGGTGTTGAGAGACATTGCTTTGCGATGTGCCAACGCTATCAATGAGTGTCTGCACAGTTTTTTCGCCATAGCCTAGCTGGCAAATGATCTTTAAACGAATAGGATGAGAAAGAACTTTTAAGCGGCCTGCGGCCTCAATAATGTGCGTATCATTGTTGATAATAGCTTCGGTTGCTAAGTTTGTCATGGTGGCGCCCTTTTATTTAATTTGTTTGCGCATCTAGTGCACGAATATCGTAAAATAATTTACTTATATTCCTGCTCATTATAACAAGCAAATCGTGGAGAAAACATTTTGAATGCTAAATTAGTACCTAAGCCCATTATATTGATGATTTTAGATGGGTTTGGTTACACTGAATCAGATCAATATAATGCGATTAATGCAGCGAATACACCGAACTGGGATGCCTTATGGCAAAAGTATCCGCATGCGTTATTGGACTGTTCAGGCTTGGCAGTAGGCTTGCCTGAGCATCAAATGGGAAACTCAGAGGTGGGGCATTTACACTTGGGTGCTGGCCGCTTATTAGCGCAAACATTCACTCGCCTTAATAATGACGTGGCGACGGGTGATTTTAAGAAAAACCCTGTGCTGAGCAAGCTGGTCGATGATGTTGTCGCTGATCATAAAGCGCTGCATGTAATTGGCTTGCTTTCTCCAGGTGGCGTACACAGCCACGAGGATCATATTCGGGCGATGTTAGAAATGGCAGCAGAGAAAGGGGTAAAAAAATTATATTTGCATGCAATATTAGATGGTCGAGACACGCCACCTCGTAGTGCGCAGGCATCGTTAGAAAAAATGGAGGCAACCTTTGCAAGGTTAGGCGTTGGTGAAATAGTGTCTATTGTTGGGCGTTTTTACGCAATGGACAGAGATAACCGCTGGGATAGGGTACAAGCCGCTTATGACCTTATGTCATTCGCCAAGGGGCAGTTTGCCGCCGCTTCGGCAACAGAGGGGTTGCTGGCCTCGTATCAACGAGATGATACAGATGAGTTTGTGTTGCCAACCAGTATCGGCGATGAAAAAGTTATCATTGATGATGGTGACAGTATTATTTTTATGAATTTTAGAGCGGATAGAACACGAGAATTAACACGGGCATTTACGGAGCAAAATTTTGCTGAATTTCAGCGTGATTGGCAACCTAATATTAAACAGTTTGTTTGTTTGACTGAATACCATGAAAATTTTGATTTGCCAGTTGCTTACCTACCGCAAACTATTACGAACAGTTTTGGCGAAGTGCTTGCCGAAAAAGGGCAGCGCCAATTACGCATTGCTGAAACGGAAAAATATGCACACGTTACGTTCTTCTTTAATGGTGGCGTGGATACGCCATACCCGGGGGAGGACAGGATACTGATCCCGTCGCCAGATGTTAAAACTTACGACTTACAGCCTGAAATGAACGCGCCTGAACTAACGGATAAATTAGTTGAGGCTATATTATCCGAACAATATGATGCCATTATTACCAATTACGCCAATTGCGATATGGTTGGCCATACGGGAAATTTTGCTGCGGCAGTACGGGCAGTTGAAACGGTTGATGCAAGCATAGGCCGAGTTGTTGCGGCGGTAAAGAACGTTGGAGGGGAAATTTTTATAACTGCAGATCATGGAAATGCCGAGCAAATGGTAGACCCAAAGACGGGGCAGACTCACACTGCGCATACAACTAACCCCGTGCCGTTTTTATACGTTGGGCGCTCAGCGACACTGATGTCGACAGGTAATTTAGCTGATGTATCGCCGACACTGTTAAAGGCTATGGGTGTTGAGGTACCGAAAGAAATGACGGGCCATAGTTTGTTAAACTTAGACGTTTAAGAAACCTTGTACGGCAACGTCATCAGGAATATTTTTGTTGTTGTGCTGTTATTGGCATCTGCAACAGCAGCTCTGTCGGCTACAAAACAAGAGGAGGAAAAGGCCAAGCAACTGGCTCAACTGAGGCAGAAGATGGCATCGGTAGAGGAAACAATTAAGACGAGCCAAAGGACGCTAAGTAAAGAGGAAAAAGAACTGCAAAAGCTAGAAAAAGCGCTTGGAAAATCTATCAATATATATAGAAAGCTTACCAATAAGCGTAACCGATTAAAGAAAAATATTTCGTCTTTACGAAATGAAAAAATAGAGTTAGAAAATAAAATTAATCAACAAAAACAAATTCTTGCTGAGCAACTCCGTTCTGCTCATGTGATGGGCAAACAACAAAAAATCAAACTACTATTAAATCAACAGCAACCTGAGCGCTTGAGTCGGGTGATGCAATATTATGATTTTTTCAACCAAGCGAGGGTGCAAAATGTTCGCGAGCTAAAGGCCGCTGTAGCAAAATTAAATGACGTTGAGGACAAGCTAGAAAGCCAAGAAAGGTTGATGGTAACAGTGTTAGACGCGCGAAAGTTGGAACAAAAAAAGTTACTGTTGGCGAAGAAAAAGAGAAAAGCTGTATTAGCAACCCTGCATCAGTCTATTAAAGATTCAGACAAAGAGCTTAAGCGGCTTCAGGAGAATGAAAAAAGATTAGCGAACCTGTTGGTAAGCATTCGTCAGGCAATCGATGACATTCCGATTCCAGAAAATAAAAACAAAGCGTTTCACTCGCTAAAGGGTAGCCTACGCTGGCCTTTAAAGGGAGCTTTGCGTAAAAGGTTCGGCAGTGCTAGACGGTCTGGTCGGTTTGATGGCGTGTTAATCGCTGCAAGAGAAGGGACTGCTATCAGGTCTATCTCAGATGGTAGAGTCGTGTATGCTGATTGGCTTCGAGGTTATGGCTTACTATTGATCATTGATCATGGTGAAAATTATTTAAGTTTGTATGCATTCAATGAAAGCCTGTATAAAGAAGTTGGCGACTGGGTGGCTGAAGGCGAAACTGTTGCGACGGTAGGTGTTAGCGGCGGGCAACAAAAAGCTGGTCTATACTTTAGTATTAGAAAAAATGGCAAGCCGGTGAACCCTATTCACTGGTGCCGAGCAGTTAAAAGGGGTCGTGTAGGATAGCGGCCAATAATAAATGGATTGGAGTAGATATGAATTTTATACGTAAAACATTACCCGTATTAGCCGTGGGTGCAGTTATGGGTGTGTTAATTAGTTTGGGCGGAATGGTGCTTGCGGAGAAAGAGCCTAGCTCACAAATGGGTGGTTTACCATTGGAAGATTTACGTGCCTTTTCTGATGTTTTTGGCCAGATTAAATCTTCGTATGTAGAAGAGGTGAGTGATCATGATTTACTAGAGAGCGCCATTAAAGGGATGCTAAGTGGATTAGATCCTCATTCTACGTACCTAGACAAAGAAGCATTTACCAGTTTGCAAGAAGGTACGCGTGGTGAATTTGGAGGCTTAGGCATAGAAGTGGGTATGGAAGATGGTTTTGTAAAAATCGTTGCGCCCATCGATGACACACCGGCGTATAAAGCGGGTGTTAAATCAGGTGATTTGATTATTCGCCTCAATGAAAAGCCGGTAAAAGGGATGAGTTTGGCAGACGCGGTGAAAATCATGCGTGGTAAGCCCGGCACTGATATTTTATTAACGATTATTAGAGAAGGCGAAGAAAAGCCATTAAAAATAACGATTACACGCGATATTATTAAAGTCGTCAGTGTTAAAAGTCGTATGTTAGAACCGGGGTTTGGCTATATTCGAATTGCTAGTTTTCAATCTCGTACCGGTTCAAATTTAAGAGAGGCTATTTCGTCACTTAAAAAAGAAAACGATTCAGAACAGTTAAAAGGCTTAGTGTTAGATTTAAGAAATAACCCGGGTGGCCTGCTCAATGCAGCGGTATCAGTTAGCGATGCATTTTTAACCTCTGGCCTTATTGTGTATACCCAAGGGCGAATTGAAAACTCAAGAATGACCTTTAAAGCAAACCCAGATGATTTATTAAAAGGCGCGCCTATCGTTGTGCTGGTAAATGGCGGTTCAGCATCAGCATCAGAAATTGTCGCTGGTGCACTTCAGGACCATAAACGTGCGGTGATTATGGGGCAACAAAGCTTCGGTAAAGGTTCTGTGCAAACGGTATTGCCGAGTGGCAAAGATAGCGCCATTAAATTAACGACAGCACGTTATTTCACCCCTTCAGGTCGCTCGATACAGGCCGAAGGGATTACTCCAGATATTGTCTTATCACGGGTTAAGCTAGAAAAAATTGAGGAAGTGTTTGAGCCGATAAAAGAAAAAGATTTAACAAAACACCTAGTAAACCCAGACGGGGAAGATGATGTGAAAGTCAAAAAACCTAATAATAAAGTGAATAACGACTACTCTTTAAACGAAGCATTAAATTTGCTTAAGGGTATAAATATACTAAAAAAATAGTCGTTACGGGCGGTAGGTTATCAAATTAAATAGGTTCACAATATTCAAGCGAGGTTGTTTTTTAGCCTTGTTAGGTACGTTAAGTTGGCTAACACAAACCGTCAATGCCAATGGTGATATAGCTCAAGCGCCGGTCGTCATTAGTATTATTATTGATGATATTGGCTACAGCCTTAAAGAAGGTAGAGCAATGATTGAGTTGCCTTCTAAATTGACTTATGCGGTGCTTCCAAATGCGCCATATACGCAGCGGCTTGCTGAGCTAGCTCATCAGCAGGGCAAAGAAGTGATGTTACATTTGCCAATGCAATCCACCTCCAATGAGGCATTAGAGCAAGGTGTGCTTATTGTTGATATGAACCAGACAGAAGTCGTTGGCGCAATGCAAAAAGCGTTTGCAAAAGTGCCGTATGCGGTTGGCATGAATAATCATCAAGGCAGCCTACTAACGCGCCACCCAGGCCATATGACATGGGTGATGGCAGAGATGAAAAAGAATGGACTGTACTTTGTGGATAGTCGCACGTCTAAGCAGTCTATAGCCGGTATGATCGCGCTAGAAAACGACGTGCCCACCCTAACACGGGATGTGTTTTTAGACCATGATATAGACCGGGTGAGCATTCAGCAACAATTCAATCGCTTGATTAAATTGGCAAAAAAAAATGGTCGGGCTGTTGGTATAGGCCACCCGCATCCAGAAACAATAGCGGTATTGCGCCATATGTTACCTAAGTTAGAAGAGCTAAATATCAAGCTTGTGCCTGTTTCCCATCAGTTAATGGAAAATAAGTGGTTGTTTACTAAGGCGAGACGAAGAGCTTGGCAATGATAAGAAAGAGCTTAGGTGAACGGGTGATTCCAACGTTTATGTAGTAGCTATATAAAAAAGATAAGCAGCCCCATGCTAGGTTATTGACGGTGCCTTTTTAAAGCTAAAAGGCGGGTAGAATAGGGTCGTTGAATAACGCTCCACTTATAATGTTCACACAGTCCCGCGTGCTTTGAGAGGGAGTTAACTTGATTTGAGCGCTAAGCGGTTTGATAAAAAACGCTGTAGTCTGATAGTTTGCTTAGAGCCAGTTCAGCTTTTTTTTCGTTAGCTAGTTCCATTGAATCAAAGCCCACACGAGTTAAATATAGAGCTTGGTCGGGTAGTACGTCGCCAACAGCCCTTATTTCATGTTTAAAATTGTATTGTTGGCGTAAACGCTTGGCGAGCGAATAGCCTCGACCATCGGTAAACACGGGGATGTTGATAGCAATTAGTGAAATGTGCTCTAGCGCGTCAGAAAAATCATCAATATGGGTGTCTCCACTCACTAGCAAGCCAAGCTCTTGGTTGTTTGTAACTAGGCGGCTTTTATGTTCTAGCCAATACTCTAAGCTAACGATATTACGACTCTTTGCAAGTTCTTCGTCAGCTGATCGGTAGCGCCACGTATCTGTTTGTATGCGGTTGTTTTTAATGAGTGTCATAGACGCTGTCCTTGAAGGGTTGTAAGCCAATGCGCTCAAGGGTCTTAGCAAAGGGCTCGTCGTCGATACGGTGTTCTTTATAAACGTTAACAATTGTATCAATGGCATCTACAACGTTTTCCTTCGCAATAGCCTTGCCAAGTCGATCACCCAGTTTACTATTGTGACTGTCTGAGCCGCCCAGTGTTAGCTGGTACCACTGCTCGCCTTTTTTATCGACGCCTAGGATGCCAATTTCGCCAATACTATGGTGGCCACAGCCATTCATGCAACCGGACATTTTTAGGCTGATGTTGCCTGTATCAATAGCCCTGTTGTTGAATCGTTTTGTAATGCCAGCTGCGATATCAATTGAACTGGCATTAGCTAGACTACAAAAATCCAAACCAGGGCAGCAGATCATATCGGTGATGGTGCCGATGTTTGGGGTGGCTAGATCTAGACTTTTAAGCCGTTTCCACAGTGGATATAGGTCGCTTTTACGTACGTCTGTTAGGGCAATATTTTGCTCGTGTGTGGTCCTTATTTGCCCAAAACTGTAGCGGTCAGATATGTCCGCTAAATTTTTCATTTGTTGGTCGGTAATGTCGCCGGGGGCTCTGTTTGGTGATTTTAGTGATACAAATACAACGTTATAGGCAGAATGCTTATGTTCAGCCGTGTTCTGCTCAGCCCATTGTTTAAACAATGGATCATTATTGAGATGCTCAGTGAATGAAGGGTCTTCCGAACTGGCTTGATAAGGCGGTGGGGCAAAATGTGACTTTACGCGCTGAATATCATCTTGGCTTAACTTTAATGGACCATCCTTAATGGATCGCCATTCTGTTTCTACTTGTTGTTTGAATTTTTCTAAACCGGTTTCCCGTACGAGAATTTTAATTCTAGCTTTGTATTTATTATCTCTACGCCCAAACAGGTTATAGGTTCTTAAAATAGCTTCGGAATAGGAAAGGATGTCTTCTTCAGCAATAAAGGTGTTGATGACTTGGCCAATTACAGGTGTTCTTCCGAGGCCGCCACCAACTAGAACTTCAAAGCCAATGTTGCCATCGGCACCTTTTTTCATATTCAAACCAATATCGTGAACTTGAGTTGCGGCACGGTCTTTAGGAGAGCCACTAACGGCAAATTTAAATTTACGTGGCAAATAGGAAAACTCTGGATGTAACGTGGCCCACTGGCGAATAATTTCGCAATATGGGCGCGGGTCTTCGATCTCATCGGCACATACGCCTGCAAGCGGATCGCAAGTTATGTTGCGGATGCAGTTGCCACTACTTTGAATGGCGTGCATTTGAACAGTTGCTAAATCAGCAAGAATATCAGGTACTTGTTCAAGTTTAGGCCAGTTAAATTGAATATTTTGGCGGGTGCTAATATGGCCATAGTTTTTATCATACTTATTGGCAATATGGCCTAACATGCGCAGTTGTTTACTCGATAGCAAACCATAAGGTATATTGACTCGCAACATTGGTGCGTGAGTTTGAATGTATAGACCATTCATTAAACGTAGGGGGCGAAACTGTTCTTCGCTGAGGTCACCGTTTAAAAAGCGCTTGGTTTGATCGCGAAACTCTTCAACGCGTTCGTTGATAAGTGTTTGATCAAGTTCGTTATACTGGTACATGGTATTATATATAGGCGCTTTGCTTATTTTCAACAGGAGAAGGACGAGTGAATATAAAGCCTTTCTCTTATAATTAAAAATACTATTAATCGATATTTATATAACTATTTAGAATAAAGTGTTAAATAATTCTACTAATACCGTTGGGCTTGTGGCCCCTCAAACCATGCACTTTGATGAAGCATTAATGCTTGAGTGCGGGAAAACTATTGAACAATACGACATTGTTTATGAGGCGTATGGCAGGTTGAATGAAAAAGCGGATAACGCGATATTGGTTTGCCATGCCTTGTCGGCAGACCACCATGCAGCGGGTTATCATAGTGAGAATGATAAAAAACCCGGTTGGTGGGATATTTGTATCGGCCCGGGAAAAGCGATTGATACAAATCGTTTTTTTGTCGTATCGCCTAGCAATTTGGGGCACTGTAGTGGCTCAACAGGGCCGCGTAGTATTGATCCAAAAACGGCTAAAGCCTATGGCCCTGATTTTCCAATAGTAACGGTAAGAGATTGGGTTAAATACCAAAAGAGGCTGGCGGATCGGCTAGGTATAAAACAATGGGCGGCGGTAGCTGGTGGTAGTTTAGGCGGCATGCAAGCGCTGCAATGGGCGATTGAATACCCCGATGCAATTAGGCATGCGGTTGTGATTGCCTCTGCGCCAAAGTTGTCGGCGCAAAATATCGCATTTAATGCCGTGGCGCGACAAGCTATTATGAGTGACCCAAGTTTTTACGATGGCCGTTATTATGATTATGACACGGTTCCTACGAGCGGCCTTAAAGTTGCTCGAATGCTCGGGCATATAACGTATTTGTCTGATGATGCAATGGGCGATAAGTTTGGCAGGGCATTGAAGAACGAACAGCTAAATTACAACTATGGCGTGGAGTTTGAAGTAGAAAGCTACCTGCGATATCAGGGCGAGTCTTTTGCGAATAGGTTTGATGCCAACACGTATTTATTGATGACTAAAGCGTTGGATTACTTTGACCCAGCGGCAAAAGAGAACGGTGATTTGTCTGCGGTATTCGAAAAAGTAAAAGCAAAATTCTTCTTAGCGTCTTTTACCACGGATTGGCGTTTCTCACCTGAACGATCAAGAGAAATAGTAAGTGCACTAACCGATGCTAAACGAGACGTGAGCTACTTGGAGTTTGAATCAAATCACGGGCATGATGCATTTTTAGTAGAGAATGATGACTATATTGATGCATTTAGTGCATATATGAATAATATTGAGGTATCTAAGTGAAAAAATTGAGACCCGAATTACAAACCATTTGTGATTGGGTGGAACCGGGTTCTCGAGTATTGGATTTAGGCTGTGGTGACGGCGCCCTTCTGCAATGGCTGGAACAACACCGTGATACTACAGGGTACGGCGTTGAAATAGACCGAGGGAACGTACTCAGTTGTGTTAAAAAAAACGTTAACATTATTCAAGCAGATTTAGACGCAGGGTTAACAGATTTTGCGGACGCGTCGTTTGATTACGTTATTATGACGCAGGCATTGCAAGCGCTACACCGTCCTGATAAAACATTGGCGGAAATGATTCGAGTCGGTCGACAAAGTATTGTTACGTTTCCCAATTTTGGTTTATGGAAGCATCGGCTTTATTTAACCATGAACGGTCGTATGCCCGTTTCCAAAGCATTGCCCGCACAGTGGTATGACACGCAAAACATACACTTGTGTACGGTTAATGACTTTGAACGTTTTTGTGCTGATCATGCTATGGTGATTGCAAAAAGAGATTTAGTGGATTATTCGCACCGCCCTAATGCGCTGATGAAATTATGGCCGAATCTTTTTGGCGAAGTGGCTTTGTATCAAATTAATGGGAAGTAGAATGTCGATAAAAAAAGTTTGTTTGTTATTAGTATTCTTGGTGCCGGTAAATAGCGTAGCCGAAAATGCCTATGATTTTGGTGACTATGTTGTCTATTACAATGCATTCACTGCCGACACATTGCCGCCGCAAATGGCAACGGCTTATGGCATACTAAGAAGCAAATATAAAGGTGTTTTGAACCTGTCTATTCAGAAGAAGCAGAACCCCGGTAAGTTGCCGCAACCCGTCAGTGCAGATGTTAAAGTAATGGCGACAAATCTTGTGGGTCAGTTAAAAAACTTAGACTTAAGAAAGGTAACGGAAGGCAAGGCAATTTACTACATCAGTGAATTTCGAATTTCGCATAAAGAGCGCGTAACGTTTAATGTTACCCTGATGCCGCAAGGAGAAACTAAGGCACTTGAATTAAAGTTTACACGACAATTTTATATTGACTGATATAAAGTTTAATTGGATTTGATTGAAAATACCGGCAATTTAAAGCTGAATTAAGCGGGGGGTTGCTTTTTAATCCGCTTCAATGAAACTTATGCCCTTTGGGTATAAAGCGTTTATTTGCACAAATAATTAATATTAAAACAGGAACGCCTAACAGCGCAGTGATGATAAAGAACTGCTCGTATCCTATAGACTCTACCATTGAGCCAGAATAGCCACCCAATACTTTAGGCAGTAGCGTCATTAACGAACTAAAAATTGCGTATTGAACCGCGGTAAACGAAATATTAGTTAGGCTAGATAAAAAGGCAATGAACGCCGCGCTTGCTAAACCGGCGGAAAGGTTGTCTGCTGAAATAACTAAATAGAGCATAGGTATATTGTGGCCAGCTTGCGCAAGTAGCATGAATAATAGATTGGTTACGGCAGATAGTACGGCGCCAAGAAACAGAATTCGCATGACGTCGAAACGTAATACCAAAATACCACCAAGAAAACCACCGACCAGTGTCATCACAAGGCCAAAGGTTTTAACAACACCAGCAATTTCGGGTTTTGTGAAACCGAGGTCTTGGTAAAAAATATTAGAAATAACCCCGAGTACAATATCTGAAATACGGTACAGACCAATAAGCGCGAGCAGTAGCCAAGCGAGGGACGCGCCATATCGGTTGAAGAAATCTTTAACCGGTTCAAGGTAGCTTTTAGAGACAAGAGTGTAGGAAATAGTATTACTTGTGACTAGAAGTTTGGCGCATAGGCTGGCAGCTAAAAGACCACAGCCTAGCCGTAAACATTCCACCAAAAAAGAGGCTAGAGGCTGATTGGATAGAGTTTTAGCCAACATATTTTTTGCGTCAACTGCAACACTTGAGCTGACATAATAAGTAGCAATAAAACTGCTGATAGCTAAGGAGAATAGAATTAAAAGTTGGACATGATCGCGCTTATCATGAAACACAACGTCGCCACCTGTTTTGCTTGGCTCGCGAATAAGGAGCGTGGTGATAACACCAATCAGCATAACAGCTGCCATCGATAAGTAAGTCCATCGCCAAGCAGAATAACTGTATTCAGCTAAGTTAGAGCCATAATAACTGGCTAACAGCAAAGCGCCCGCTCCGGAGATGATCATGCCAATACGGTATCCCGCAATATAGCTAGATGACATCAGCGCTTGCAGCTCATTATTAGCGGATTCGATGCGAAAGGCATCAATAACAATATCTTGAGTGGCGGACGAAAAGCCCAGCAAAATGGCGGCAAAGGCCATCAGCGTAAGGCTGTCTTGCGCGGGATTTAATGAAGCCATTAAGATAATGGCCAGCATAATCATAAGTTGTGAAAATAATATCCAACCGCGCCGCTGACCAAGCCAAGCAGTAAAAATAGGCAATGGTAATTTATCTACCAACGGCGCCCAAACAAATTTGAATGAATAGCCCAAGGCTGCCCAGCTAAAGTAAGTAACCGTTGCGCGTTCAATACCCGCTTCGCGTAGCCATAAGCCAAGTGACGAAAAGATAAGTAATAGTGGAATACCTGCCGAAATCCCCAAAAACAACATGGTGACGACTTGCGGTTGTGTAAAAGCCCGTAAGGAGTTTAGCCAGCTTATTTGAGGTGTAGATTGAGGCATTGTTAATCGACGTTAATATCGTAATCGATTATTAGAGGAGCGTGATCTGAAAAGCGTTCCTCTTTATAAATGGATGCCCCCGTCACTGAGGCTTTTAGGTTGTCCGAAATGACGTGATAATCAATTCGCCAGCCGGTATTATTTGCCCATGCTTGCCCGCGGTTGGACCACCAAGTGTACTGTTCGGGGTCTTGATTGACTAAGCGAAAAGCATCGCCCCAGCCCTCATCAGCAAATAATTTGTCCATCCAAGCGCGCTCTTCAGGTAAGAAGCCAGAGTTTTTTTGGTTCCCTCGCCAATTCTTAATATCAATTTTTTTGTGTGCAATATTCCAATCGCCGCAAATAATATGCTTGTTCCCATCCTTCTGTTTTTCAAGTAACACCGGCATTAGTCGATCCATTAAGTCGTATTTAAAGGCTTGGCGCTCTTCCTTCGATGAGCCGGATGGCATGTAAATAGAGGATACGGAAAGGTCGCCAAACACGGCTTCAATAAAGCGACCTTCGCTATCAAAATCTTGCCAGCCAATGGCTTTGCTAACAAGGTCGGGTTTTTGTTTGGAAAACAGCGCCACACCGCTATAACCCTTTTTTTCTGCAGGATGGTAGAAACAGTGATAATTACTGGGCCAAAATGCATCCGTTGTGAGCTGATCTTCTTGCGCTTTAATTTCTTGCAGACAAAGAACGTCTGCATCCAGTTCTTTCATCCAATTAAAAAAGCCTTTTCGTTCGCCAGCTCGGATGCCGTTTATATTTAATGAAACAATTTTCATGGCAAAATTATTGAAATAATACAAAGACGGTATCATACCGTAGACACTGTATGAAATAAGCTGAATTAATGAGAGGATGCTTTATCTTCCATTTAGAGGGGACTTAAGCCCTTTAGTAGTAAAGCACTTGATTAACGTTGCTAAATTTCGTATCATTCGCGACCGAACAAAAAGGATGGCAACGTCCAGTATTGCTAGAGATTACTATGAAACCAGAAACGCACCCAGAATATCACGAAATTTCAGTTGCTTGCAGTTGCGGCAATAGTTTTAAAACAAAATCAACACTAAATAAAGAAGAGCTGCATGTTGAAGCATGTTCTTTATGCCACCCGTTTTACACCGGGAAGCAAAGAATTGTTGATACAGCAGGTCGAGTTGATAAATTTAACAAACGTTATCAGCGCGGATAAGCTGTTAAATTATTGTTTTGAATTTAAAAGGCCACCGTTTAGGTGGCTTTTTTTTTGCTAGAGAGATTAGAATAGAGGTGTATAAGTAAGGTCGCGGGGTCGTTAAATGGGGTTTATCAAGGTTGTTTTGCTATTGAGCATAGTCGTTGTAGCGGGTTGTGCGGTGAACCCAGCAACGGGCGAACGTGACTTTGTCTTGATGTCTGAAAATGAAGAGTTGGCGCTAGGTAGGCGCTATAGCGCAGAAGTTATGAAACAGTATCGGGCATACGATAACCCGATGCTACAAAAATATGTCCAATCGGTCGGTGAGCGTGTTGCAAGGGTTAGCCATCGAAAGAACTTATTTTATCGGTTTACTTTATTGGATAGCACGCAAGTAAATGCTTTTGCTCTGCCCGGTGGTTATATTTATATTACCCGAGGCTTATTAGTTTACTTAAATAGTGAGGCCGAATTGGCCGCTGTTTTGGGTCATGAGTTAGGCCATGTTACAGCGCGCCACTCTGTACGGCAACACAGTATGTCTACGACTACTAATTTACTAGGTGCGCTTATTTCAGCGGCATCTGGTGTGCAGGGCGCGGGGCAATTAACCAGTCTAATAGGTACGGGAATTGTTAGGGGATATGGCCGTGAACATGAGTTAGAGGCAGATGGCCTAGGCGTTGATTACCTTGCAAAGGCGGGGTATGACCCAAGGGCGATGGAAAAAGTGATTACAACACTCAAAAACCAAGAAATTTTCGATAAAAAGTTGGCTAGAGAACAGGGTAGAGAGCCGCGAGCCTATCATGGCGTTTTTTCCACTCATCCGGCAAACGATACTCGGTTGCAGCAAGTGTTGCGCAAAACAACTAGAAACATTAAGCCTTCGGTAACGCAAGGCGGGCAGGATGTGGCGTTTTTAAAAAGGTTGTCGGGGTTAACGTTTGGGGATAGTGAAAAAGATGGCATTACTAAAGGTAATACATTTTATCACTCAGATATTAATTTTAAGTTTTCATTCCCACGACAGTGGCTGCTTGCCAATCGGCCCAAAAGTATTCAAATAATGGCACCCAAGAACGAAGCCTTTATTCAGATTGAATTACAAGATTTAAATAAGCGGCTGACGCCGCAACAATTTTTAAAAACTAGATTGGGCATAGAAAAAACGATGTCTCAAAAAACAATAACAGTGGGTGATTACTCGGGCTATAGCGTTGTTACTACAGGTAAAACGCCGTATGGGCAAAGGAATATAAGGGTGGCAGTATTAGTTGAGAAGAACCGTGTTTTTGTGATTATTGGTTCAGCAAAACAAGCTAACCGTTTTACTTATTTTGATCGTTTATTCCTAAATACTATTGAGAGCTTTTCAAAGCTAAGTAAGCTCGACCGAAAAAAAGCAGTAGAACTGAGGTTGCAAGTGGTTAAGGCTAGCTCAAGGACAAGGTTGTTAGTAATTGCAAAAAGCTCACCCATTGCACACCACGTGGAAGATCAGTTACGGCTTCTTAATGGGCTGTTTCCTACCGGAAGTATAAAATCAGGTGACCTGATCAAGATAGTCCGCTAGAATTGACGGTTCAAGTTTTAATAAAGCAATTGTATTAAATCATCAAATAGGTGGCTTAGTGCGGCTACAATATACAAATTAGGGAGTAATAATGCCTCAAGATACACTAACGTTAACTGATAATTCTACCGGTAAAAGCACAGAGTTGCCTTTGCTAACAGGCTCTTTAGGAAACCCGACTATTGATATAAAAAGTATACCAGGTGATTTGGGTTACTTTACACATGATCCTGGATTTGGCGTAACGGCTAGTTGCGAAAGTGAGATTACATTTATTGATGGCGATAAGGGAATTTTGCTGTACCGAGGGTACCCGATAGAACAGCTCGCCGATAAAAGCGACTATTTAGAAACGGCGTATTTGTTAATTCACGGTGAACTTCCTAACGTGCAGGAACTTGAAATCTTTAAAAAGATCATTACTCGGCACACCATGATTAATGAGTCTTTGAAGTCATTTTTTAATGGTTTCAGGCATGATGCGCACCCAATGTCGATGATGATGGGTGTTGTTGGCTCACTGGCAGCCTTTTACCACGATGGTTTGAACATGAATGATGAAGAGCATTTAATGATTTCGGCACATCGTTTAATTTCAAAACTACCGACGATTGCAGCAGCGTGTTACAAGCATTCCATTGGTGAACCTATTGTGTATCCTCGTAATGATTTAAATTACTGTGAAAACCTAATACACATGATGTTTTCAGTACCTTGTGAAGAATACGTCGTGAGCCCTACGGCAGCTAATGCGTTAAACTTATTATTTATATTGCACGCAGATCATGAGCAAAATGCTAGTACCTCAACTGTTAGACTGGTTGGAAGTACGGGTGCTAACCCATTTGCGTGTATTTCGGCTGGGATTGCTGCACTTTGGGGGCCGGCACATGGCGGTGCAAATGAAGCTGTATTAGATATGCTTAGTGAAATTGGTTCGGTTGATAATATTCCTAAATACATTGAAAAAGCAAAAGATAAAAATGATCCATTTAAACTGATGGGTTTTGGTCATCGGGTCTATAAGAACTTTGATCCACGCGCAACAATCATTCGTAAAGTTTGCTACGAGGTATTGGAGGAAACGGGTGTGGAAGACCCAATGTTTGACTTAGCAATGAAGCTTGAAGAGGCTGCCTTGAAAGA
Source organism: Piscirickettsiaceae bacterium (assembly GCA_002401365.1). Classification (GTDB taxonomy): domain Bacteria; phylum Pseudomonadota; class Gammaproteobacteria; order Methylococcales; family Cycloclasticaceae; genus Cycloclasticus. The sequence continues at coordinate 56,569 of NVSW01000001.1, forward strand.
TGACTATTTTGTACAACGTAAACTTTATCCTAATGTTGATTTTTATTCTGGCGTTATATACAAAGCACTTGGAATTCCTGTGAGCATGTTTACGGTTATGTTTGCCCTTGCAAGAACATCTGGTTGGGTATCGCATTGGTTGGAAATGATGGCTGACCCTGATGGCCGCATTGGTCGCCCTCGTCAACTATATAAAGGCGCGGTAAAAAGAGATTATGTTGCGCTTGCTGATAGGTAAGGGTTGAATATACGTGGCTATAAAAAAGGCGCCTATATAAGCGCCTTTTTTATGGATCTAATTACCTAAAATAAATCTTCGATAGTTTGTTGTTGATTAAGCGGTGACGCTGAGTCTCTTCCGCTTGTTTCATCGTTCATTTCAGGTGCAAAATCCTTTCTAAAGAGTTCAAAAACAGCATTAGGGTTTGATGGGGTTGTCTTAAAGCCCGTTTCCTTATCAATTAAAATATTAACGATGTTGTTTGGTTGGGGAAGGTTTTGGTTGGGAATATTTTCTAATGCTTTGCGCATAAATGCAATCCACATAGGTAAAGAGGCTTTGCCGCCAGTTTCTCTGTTGCCCAGTGACCGGCTGTCATCAAAACCGACCCAAGAAACAGCAACTAATGAGGGGTTATAGCCATTGAACCAAGCATCTTTTTGGTCATTCGTTGTGCCCGTTTTGCCGGCTAAATCGGTTCTGCCCAAGCTGAGTGCTTTACGGCCTGTGCCACGTTTTACAACATCTCTTAATAAGGAGTTCATCAAAAAATTAACTTGAGGACTGAGTATTCGTTCGGCTAAGGGCGGTGTTAGTTGTTTATCGGGGGCTTCGTTGATGTCTGCAGTATTCTCTATGTTAGACGTTGCTAACGCGGTGCTTTGACTTGGCAATGAAGTAGGCTCTGTATTTAGAGTGCATCGAATACAGGCTATAGCAGGGTTGGCGCGAAATAAAACATCTCCAGAATAGGATTCAACACGGTCTACAAAGTAAGGCGTTACTTTAAAACCACCGTTGGCAAAAACAGAATACACAGCAGCCATTTTATACGGGTTTGCACTGCCACTGCCTAAAGCGAGAGATAAGTTTTTAGGTAACGACGCTTGTTTTAGGCCAAATTTTCGGGCGAATTGGCGAACATAGTTTACCCCAACGTCTCTGAGAATACGGATTGAAACGAGGTTTCTAGAATTTATAAGCGCTATTCTTAATCGAGTTGGCCCGTAGAACTTTCCGCTGTAATTTTCTGGCCGCCACTGTGTTTCCAAGCCGGCATCATTAAAGACAACGGGCGCATCATTGATAAGAGTGGCTGCGGTATAACCTTTAGTTAGTGCTGCGGAATATAAAATAGGTTTGAAGCCGGAGCCAGGCTGCCGGTTGGCTTGAAAGGCACGGTTGAATTTACTTTGATAATAGTCATAGCCACCGACAAGGGCAAGTACGCCACCGTTTGATGGGTTCATTGCGACTATTGCGCCGGCAACTTGAGGTGCTTGAGATAGCTCAAATAGGTCAGACTCAGGGATTTGTCGCAGCAAAATAACATCCCCTAAAGCTAAAATATCGGAGGCTTGTTTGGGATTTTTGCCCATTCTTTTTTCATTAATGTATGGGCGCGCCCATTTGAGGCCGTCCCAAGCAATGGTTAACTCTCGTTGATCTTTGGTTTTAGTGGTAACTTGTTGTTTATTTACCGCAGTAACGACAGCTGGAAATGTATCGCCCAAACTTTTTATTGGGGCTAAGACGGCTGAAATTTCTTCAGCGGAGTTAACAGCTGAGGCGTCGAGATGCCCAATAACGCCTCGGTAGCCATGGCGTTTATCGTAGTTATGTAAAGCGAGTCTTAGAGCCTGGTTGGCGGCGCGTTGTTTTTCACTATTGACGGTGGTAAAAACCTTCATCCCTGAGGTATAAATTTCATTACCATATTGCTTGAACATTTCATCTCTTACCATTTCGGCAATATACGGTGCTTTAAGCTCAATAGAGGCATTGTTTAGCTCGGCTGTTACCGGCTCAGCAAGCGCTACATCAAACGCCTCTTTATTTATATACTTGAGCCTAAGCAGGCGGTCAAGCACATAGTCACGCCTAATTTTAGCCCTAGTAGGGTTGGATATAGGGTTAAAAGCAGAAGGTGCTTTGGGTAATCCGGCGATCATTGCCTGCTGCGCTAAAGATAGGTCGGCTAAGTTTTTACCATAGTAAACTTGAGATGCAGCAGCGATTCCATATGAATGATGGCCCAAATAAATTTTATTGAGATATAGAGCTAGAATATCTTGCTTGCTCAATTTTTGTTCGATGATAAAAGATAACAATATTTCCCGAAATTTTCGGGTATATGTTTTTTTTCTAGTAAGGAAAAAATTTCTCGCAACTTGCATGGTGATAGTGCTGCCACCTTGTTTTTTCTTACCGGTTAGTACTAGTTGCACCGCGGCTCTTGCAAGGCCTAAGTAATCAACACCGTGGTGCTGAAAGAAGCGGTTGTCTTCAGCGGCAAGAAAGGCGTTTATTTGAGTAAGCGGGACATCGTCGAATTGAATGGGAATACGTTTTTTCTCGCCAAACTGCGCTAATAGCTTTCCATCTTCACTGTAAACTTTTAACGGTGTTTGGTATTGCACATCGCGTAGAGATTCAACATCGGGTAGCGAGGGAACAATTTCATACTTTATATATAGTGCTAGTAGAGCAAAAAGCAAAACTGATACGAGTAGTAACCATTTAAAAATGCTTAGAAATACAGTTTTTTTAGTTGTTGCAGTAGGAGTATTATTTTTATTCACGCAAAGGTTACAAATTTTTATGGATGACTATTGTAGGTGTATTGTGAAAATAATCACATTAACAAGAGATGAATTTGCTTATATTAAAAAAAACGAAACAAATTAAAAACTAAAGCTATACTGTAACAAAGTAATATTAGTTGTTGAAATTTAAGCTTGATTATAACGATAAATTGTAATCAAATTGATTCATAAAAGTATCACACCATTGTATGTGATATGAAAAAAGGAAAAAAAAGGATGTCTTTTTTCAAACGAAATAACCCAAATGTTTTAGGCATAGATATTAGTGCCTCAGCAATAAAATTGATTGAACTAAGTAAGCAAGGGTCGCGTTATCGAGTTGAAAGTTACGCGGTGGCGGCGTTGCCGGAAAATGCAGTCATTGATAATAATTTTGCAGATATCGAGGCAATTGGCCAGTCATTAAGAACGGTTGTTGAGCGTTCTGGCACAAAATTAAAACAGGCTGCCGTAGCGGTAACCGGTTCAGCGGTTATTACTAAAGTTATTGCTATACCAAGGCCAGAGAATGATGATGAGTTAGCCGCGCAAGTTGAAATGCTAGCCGACCAATATATTCCTTATGCACTAGACGAAGTGAATTTAGATTTCAGTGTCATTGGTGAAAACGAAAGTAATCGTGATATGGTTGACGTACAGCTGGCAGCATCAAGGCGAGAAAATATCGACGATAGAGTGGCGGCTCTGGAAATAGCCGGATTAAAAGCAAAGATCATTGATGTTGAGGCATACGCATTAGAAAATGCCTATGGGCTACTGACCGATTCGTTACCTGATTACGGTCCTGATGCAACCATCGCAATTGCAGACACGGGATCAAGCGTAACAACTCTCAATATCCTCCATAAAAATAAAGTAGTTTATTCTCGCGAGCAGGGTTTTGGTGGCAAGCAGTTGACGGAAGAAATTCAGCGTCGTTATGGGCTTTCTTATGAAGAAGCCGGTATGGCTAAAAAGCACGGCGGCTTGCCAGATAATTATATAAGCGAAGTATTAGACCCATTTAAAGACGTGATGAGCCAACAAATAGGCCGTTCTTTACAGTTCTTTTTTTCATCCAGTTCGCAGCACAATGTGGATCAGATTATTTTGGCTGGGGGTACTTCGTCGCTTACGGGAATAGAATCTTTAGTTGAAGAAAAGTTAAGTACACCAACCACCGTTGCTAACCCATTTTCACAGATGACACTAGCGGCAAAAATTAAAGCGCAGGCATTGAGTAACGACGCACCTGCAATGATGATTGCAACAGGGCTTGCATTAAGGAGTTTCGATTAATGGCTAAGATTAATTTACTGCCATGGCGTGAAGACTTACGTCAACAGCGTCAAAATGATTTTTTGGTAATGTTAGGGATTGGGCTGGCTGCAGCCTCCGTCCTAATGATTATGGTACATGTAACGTATAACGGCATGACGGAAAACCAAAATAATAGGAATCAATATTTACAAAGAGAAATAGTTGTTTTTGATAAAAAGATTAAAGAAATCAAAGCGCTAGGAAAAACAAAACGTCAGCTAATCTCTCGAATGGAAGTGATTCAACGGTTGCAAAGTAGCCGCCCCGAAATTGTACATATGTTTGATCAGCTAGCTAAGACGGTACCGGAAGGTGTTTATTTAACAAAATTTTCTCAACAAGGGAAATCATTAAACATAAGCGGTAATGCGCAATCCAATACGAGGGTTTCGGCGTATATGCGTAGTTTGGAGAAATCGCCGTGGCTTAAGGGCGCGGATTTAAATATTATTAAAGCAAAAGGGGTTGACGTAAACGGGTTTACCTTAAAGGTTTCTCAAGAAAAATTAAAGGACTCCACGGAGGGCAAGTAACATGAAACTTGACGAAATTAATTGGGATTTTAATGAGGCAGGGAATTGGCCGAGAGCTGTTAAAGCTGCTGCTATTGCACTGGCTTGTGTTATTTTAATAGCGGCTTGGGTTTATTATGACACGCTAGATCAAAGGGATGTTCTCGCCGAGGTTGAGACGAAAGAGCTGTCTTTAAAAAAGGCGTTTGAAGTGAAGCAGCAGAAGGCGGCAAACCTTGAACCATATAAAAAGCAATTGGTTGAAATGAAAGAGCAGTTTGGTGCAATGCTTCAGCAGTTGCCGAACAAAACCGAAGTGGCAGAGCTTTTAATTGACGTATCTCAAGCGGGCCTTGCGAGCGGCTTGGAATTTACACTTTTCCAACCTTTAGGTGAAAGTAAAAGAGACTTCTACGCGGAGAAGCCAATTAAAATCAAAGTGGTTGGAAATTACCACGAATTTGGTGAGTTTGTTAGCAATCTTGCTGCTCTGCCGCGTATTGTAACCTTGCATAATGTTGCGTTAACACCAAGCAAAAATGGCGGCATGTCCATGTCTGCTTTAGCGAAAACGTATCGCTATTTGGATGAGGGTGAAAAATGAAGTTTAAATACATAAGACAACCTAGCTGGGTATTAATTGCCAGCATTATGATGGTTTGTGCAACGGGATGTGTTAATGAAGAGTTTGACGATCTCGAGGCGTATGTCGCGAAAGTAAAAATGAAAAAAGCAGACCCAATTGAGCCGTTGCCAGTGATTAAGGCATACGAGTCGTTTACATATGCTGCAGATGATTTAAGAAATCCATTCGAACCCGTTCAAGAGCCGCTAGTCATTGCAGAGGTGGAAGAAGGCACGGGCCCAGGTCCTGATTTAGCAAGGGCAAAAGAAGAGCTAGAGGGTTACCCGTTGGATACGCTTAGAATGGTGGGTACGTTAGAAAAAGGTGGCCAACTATGGGGTTTGGTAAGAGCGAACGATGGGGTTATTCATCGTGTTCAGCCGGGCAATTATTTGGGGCAAAATTTTGGTAAAATTAATGAGATTTCAGAAGTCCAAATTAATGTAGATGAATTTATTACGACGTCAGGTGGTCGTTGGCGTGAGCGCCAAGCGTCCTTGGCGTTGGCAGAATAAGAGATGGGGAACATAATGAATAATGCAAAAAAGGAAAAACTGATGGATAAGTCAAATAGGTTTTGCTGGGTTAAAACAAAGCATAACAAAACATTCCTACTTCCATGGATTTTGGCGCTTGTATGTACAGTGTTTGCTCAAGCGGCACTGGCTCAGGCGGCAAATTTAAAGGAAATTCGGTTTGCTGGATTAGAGGGAAATAAGGTACAGATCGAACTGGCTTTAGATGGCGAGCCGGGACTTCTAAAGAGTTTTAGTACGGAAAACCCTGCGCGGATAGCCATTGATTTGCCTGGCATTGCTAATAAAGCAGGGAAAAAATCGATCCCTATTAATATTGGTAAAGCAATTAGCATTAGAGCGTTACAGGCTGGCGATAGAACTCGAGTTGTATTAAACCTGAGTGAGTCGGTTCCCTATGCAACGAAAATAGAAGGTAATAGTGTTTTTATAACGTTAAACAGAACGAAAGCGTTATCAAAAGCGATTTCCTCAGCGAGTACAGCGACGGGGGTAGCAAGCAGTGGTTCACTGGCGGTGAAAAACGTAGATTTCAGGCGCGGCGAGCAAGGTGAGGGCCGTGTATTAATTAGCTTGAACGCTGCAAATGCGATCGTTGATGTTAAAGAGCAAGGTGGAAAAATAATTGTAGACATTAAAAATGCACAATTACCGGCTAAATTTGCCAATAAATTAGATGTACTGGATTTCGCTACGCCGGTTAAAACGATTGATGTGAAACGTCAAGGAGATAATACTCGCTTAACTGTTACGCCAGTTGGCTTGTACGAGTTTTTGTCTTACCAAATGGATGGTTTGTTAACGCTTGAATTTAAGCCACTAACGAGACAAGAGAAAGCAACCTTGATTGCGGATAAAAATCGCTATACGGGCGAAAAGCTATCGCTTAATTTCCAAAGCATTGAAGTTCGCTCGGTTCTACAGTTATTAGCAGACTTTACAGATATGAACCTTGTTGCGAGTGACTCAGTGGGTGGTAGTGTAACCCTGCGTTTAAATAACGTACCCTGGGATCAGGCACTGGAGATCATACTAAAAAGCAAAGGCTTAGCAAAACGTGTTACTGGCAATGTGTTAATGGTAGGTCCGATTGCTGAGATTGCAGCCCAAGAGAAGCTTGAGCTAGAGTCTAAAAAACAAGTTAAAGAGTTGTCGCCATTAGTGTCAGAATTTATTGAAATCAGTTATGCAAAAGCTGCGGATATTGCAACGTTGTTGCAGTCGGCAGATAACACTTTGCTTTCAACAAGAGGCGGCGTTACTATTGATGACAGAACGAACACTTTACTAGTCCAAGAAACGGTAGAGAAGCTTGCTGAAATTAGAAAAATCATCCAAAGGCTAGATAGGCCTGTGCGCCAGGTAATGATCGAGTCACGCATTGTGATTGCTAATGATGATTTCACTCGAGACTTAGGCGTTAGGTTCGGTTTGTCTTCGATCGATAGACACGGCGATCATATAACATTAGGTGCTGGCGGTTTGCCAGGTAACGTTTCTCCAGGCGGTTCTGGCCCAATATTTACCACAGTCGGTGGCACAACAGAAAACCTTTTGGTTGACTTACCAGCAGCGAGTCCCGCAGGAGCGATTCAGTTCTTAGTTGGCAAGATCGGTAGTTCATTGTTACAACTAGAGCTATCTGCCTTGCAAACGGAGGCTAAAGGTGAGGTTATCTCAAGCCCAAGAGTTATTACTGCGGATCAATCTGAAGCAATCATTAACCAAGGTGTGGAAATTCCATTCCAAGAGGCATCCTCATCCGGCGCAACAACTACGAGCTTTAAAGAAGCTGAGCTACGCTTAACCGTTACGCCACAGATCACACCAGATGATCGAATTAATATGAAATTGGATATTAGTAAAGATGCACCTGATTTCTCTAACGTGCAGGCTGGAGGTGTGCCGATTAATACTCAAGGCGTACAGACAACGGTACTAGTTAATAATGGAGATACGGTTATTCTGGGTGGTATTTATGAGAGATCAAAGGATAGTAGCATTAGAAAAGTACCGTTTTTTGGTGACTTACCAGGCGTTGGTGTTTTGTTTAGGAAAACCTTCAAGCAAGATAACAGCAGGGAGTTGCTATTTTTTATTACACCTAAAATTTTGAAAGACGGTAATGTCGTTAACTAGCTAGAGTCGTTTTATTCAAAATAAAAGGCGAGGATTTATCCTCGCCTTTTTTATTAAAAAGAAATAAACGAAGTGCAATATCAGCATGGTATAGTTTTATTAAAAATATGTGCTTAAATGGAACTGAAAACGAATATTTATCTAATTGGCCCAATGGCGGCAGGGAAGTCCACTATCGGCAAGGTATTGGCACGAAAGTTAGGCGTGTCGTTTTTTGATATAGATCAAGAAATTATTGAGTGTACAGGAGTAGAAATAGCACTAATTTTTGAATTAGAAGGAGAAAGTGGTTTTCGAAAAAGAGAAACCGATAAAATCAAAAGGTTGTCTCAGCTAGATAATGCCGTTATAGCAACGGGTGGCGGGGCGGTATTGAGTAAAGAGAATCAAGTGATATTAAAAAATTCGGGTAAAATCATTTACTTACAATGTTCAGTAAATCAACAGTTAAGCCGGACCCGTTTTGATACCAAACGTCCATTATTGCAAACAGAAAACCCGAGAGAGAGATTAGAACAAATGATGATTGAGCGTGCGCCAATATACGAGAGTTTGGCGGATATAACAGTAAGTACCGAAAGGATAAATAGCAAACGGGTTATAAACACAATCGTTGAGCAATTAAAACGACAGCCATGACGCAACTAATTGTAGATTTAGGGGATAGAAGCTACCCAATTTTTATTACCAAGGGCCTGCTTGGTGATCAAGGAATGTTTGATGAATATCTATCTGGCAAGCACGTACTTATCGTGACGAATGAAACAATTGCGCCGTTATATCTTAAGCCCCTTAAGGAGATGTTTGCGGCAGACATCAAGGTGTCGACGTGCATATTGCCAGACGGGGAGCAGTATAAAACATTAGAGTATTTGAATAAAATATTTGACTCATTATTGGAGAACCGTTGTAACCGCCAAGTCACTTTGATGGCCTTGGGTGGTGGCGTAATTGGCGATATGACGGGCTTTGCTGCGGCAAGTTACCAACGTGGCGTTAGTTTTATTCAGGTTCCAACAACATTGTTGTCGCAGGTTGATTCATCGGTTGGCGGCAAAACAGGGGTTAACCACTCACTAGGTAAAAATATGATAGGTGCTTTTTATCAGCCAACGTGTGTCCTGGTTGATATATCTACACTATCAACACTACCCGATAAAGAACTAAGTGCAGGATTAGCTGAAGTTATTAAATACGGGGCTATCTGTGATGCTGAATTCTTTCGCTGGTTAGAAAAAAACATGGATGCACTAAGGCGGCGTGATCCCGAAGCACTTAGCTATGCAATTCAAAAATCTTGCGAAAAGAAAGCAGAGGTCGTTGCAAAAGATGAGCGAGAATCAGGGATAAGGGCAACCTTGAACTTTGGCCATACATTTGGGCACGCTATAGAGGCGCATATGGGCTATGGAAACTGGCTACATGGTGAGGCAGTGTCAGTTGGTATGTGTATAGCCGCTGATTTGTCATGTGGTTTGGGCTGGTTGCCTGAAGGCGACAGCATGCGCCTTAAACTGCTTTGTGAGAAGGCAGGATTGCCGGTCCATAGCCCAAATAATATGGCGTTCGACGATTACTTAAATTATATGCGGTCAGATAAAAAAAACATCACAGATAAAATTCGATTTGTGTTGTTAAAAAGTATTGGAGAAGCCGTTTTATTTGAAGGCGTGGATGAAAGGTTGTTGAAGATGGCGATATTAAACAGGGCATGTTAATGACATGACGTTTAACAAAAACAGCCAATCTCAGGGTGTATTTTTTACCCCAGAGCGCCAACAACGGTTAGATTTGATTACCCATTTAATCCCTAATAGTCGCCAGCCTATTTTGCTCCGGGGCCCTGCAGAGTCGGGCAAGTCTTTTTTCCTACGGGAGTTTAAAAAACAAGCACCTAACAATTGGCTAATCTGTATGCTCGAAGCCGATGAGATGACTCTTTCCCCTACGGATGCGTTTGAATCTAGCTTTGATCAACTAGAGAATAGTGATAAGCCAATTAGATCTCGCTTGACAGCGTGGTCTCGAATTGAAAAAATAGTTGTGGTATTAGTAGAAGACATGCATCTTCTAGACGCTACGGGTATTGATGAGTTGTTCCGTTTGAGTGAAGAGCATGGCTGCTTACGGCTACTGATGACATCATCAGAGAATTTAGGGGAAGAGGTTGAGGGGCATTGTCAGTTAATTGATCTAGAACCGTTTAGTCAAAAACAAACCGCTGACTATGCAAAAGCGAGAATAAACGCCAAAGGTATCGATTTTGTTAATTTAGCCGGCATAGATGATGTTGTGCTTTTTATTGAAACGGGTGGTCTGCCGGGGCGTATTAATGACGTTTTGCAGCAAATGCAAGAGAGCCCCTTAAAAGCTAAAGCAGTTAAAAAAGGGTCAAATACCTTGTTTATATTATCTGCGGTGGTCATTTCTTTGTTGATAGCAGTATTGTTAACGCAAGGGTTCTGGTTTGATGAGGTTGTGGAGCCAGAGTCAACGCTAGCTTTGCCTAAAGAAGTGAAAAAGATACCTTCTTTGGCTTTAAACAGAGACGTTTTAATTAAAAAACCAGCACCAGTGCAAATACCAATCGAAAAATTTGATAAATCTCCCTTGCAAGAAAAAGAGGTTAAGGCGGATATTAGGGTGGAGCCAGACCAAGTTTCCGAGGAAGAAATGGCTCTAAAAGAACCCTTAATTGAGATTATAAAAGCGAAAAAAAACAAGGTGCTAGAAAAAGTGCCAACTGTAAAGAAGGTGATTCAAACAAAGGTTGTTAGAAATGAACCGTTGGGGTTAAATCATAACTGGTTAAATGCACAGTCAACGTCAAAATTCACCTTACAGTTATTGGGTGTGTCTCAGGAATCGTCAGCCAAAAAATATTTGGCATCTAAAAAAGGCGTGCAAGGCTTACATTACTTTAGAAATAAAAAAAATGACGGCGCTTGGTTCACTGTTATTTATGGTGTCTACACGGATAAGGCGTCGGCGGAAGCGGCTGCAAAAATCCTCCCCAAAGAGCTAAAAGGCGTTAGCCCATGGTTGAGATCAATACAAGATGTGCAGTCAGATATGTATAACATTAAGTAGTTTGGCGTAATAATAAGGCCGTTTTAATGGTCAGCACCTGTTGACCGCTTGGCTATTCAAATAGCACACACACAGCTTAGATGTGCTAAATTGAAAATCAGCGTGCTTTTCGGCTATAATAACCGGCCGGCCAGAGCACGGTCGGACTTCTTTTAGCAAATAATAAAAGGTTATCTGAGTGGAAAAAACCTCCATCCAACAAGCAGGGTTATATGATCCTGCGTTTGAAAAAGACAGCTGTGGCTTCGGGTTAATCGCGCATATTGATGATAAGCCTAGCCATTGGCTGGTTAAAACGTCCGTAGACTCATTAGCTCGTCTAACGCATCGTGGTGCAATAGCTGCAGATGGGAAAACGGGTGATGGTTGTGGCTTGTTATTAAAAACACCGGTAACTTTTTTTCGTGCAAAAGCTGCGGAATTAGGTGTTGAGCTGGGTGATTTATTTGCTGTGGGCATGGTGTTTCTTAACAGTGATAAGCAACCGGCACAGCAAGCGAAATTAGTCTTACAAGAAGAGGTAGAAAAAGAAGGTTTGACTGTTGTGGCATGGCGGGTTGTGCCTACAGATACGAGCGCTTGTGGACGCCAAGCATTGGCTACATTGCCGGCTATTGAGCAAATATTTGTCAATGCCGCAGAAGGGATGGATAGAGCCACCCTGGATCGCCATTTGTATATCGCAAGAAGGCGTGCTGAAAAGCGACCTCTTTGGCGAAGACCTCTCGAAGCTCTTCCCCGTGGCTGAGCCCGACTGTAGCGACTCCGGAACCTTCGACAACGCTCTTGAGTTCTTGCTCATGACGGGCCGCAGTCTGCAAGAGTCGGTCATGATGATGGTTCCCGAGGCAT
>NVSW01000026.1 GCA_002401365.1 Piscirickettsiaceae bacterium
TGGGAGAAGCAGTGTTGAAAACAGAACAGCGGGCGGGGTTGGCCCCGTTGCCCGCCATGACCATTGACCAGCCGTTCCGCTCCGATCACCTGCTGGACGCCATGAGATCCGAGAGGATACGTCAAGCACAGAAGGCCCTGCAGGCCCAAGAGGCCCCTGTGTTTTTTCAGCTGTCACAGGGCAAGCCCAGCGACCCCGACCGTGGGCAGCTTTCGGAGCCTTCTGCGTTGATGAAGGAGGCTCCGAAAGTTGCCCCGGACAACGGTATTTCAGGGGCGCAAGACCATAAACTTGATTTTCTCAAGACTTCCCCGAAGGGGACCATTTATAACGCTCATTCGCTGCAGGATCCTGTATCCCCCTATCAGGTCATGGCAGGAACTGTGATTGCGGCCAGTCTGATCACAGGCCTCAACAGCGACCTGCCTGGAGAGATAATCGCCCAGGTGACCGAGCCGGTTTATGACACAGTGACGGGCGGATACCTGCTGATTCCGCAAGGATCCCGTTTGTTGGGACGGTATGACAGTACTGTGGCCTTTGGTCAGGATAGGGCGCTGGTGGTGTGGCAACGGCTGCTTCTCCCGGACGGGTCATCAATGGTGCTTGATAACCTGCCTGCGACAGATCCGTCCGGTTTTGCCGGCCTGACGGATCAGGTGGATTTCCACAGCTGGGCCCTAATCAAGGGAACCGGTCTGTCCACTATTCTCAGTATTGGCAGTGAACTTGCCTTTCAAAACACGGACAGTAATCTTCTGAAAGCCGTCCAGCGAGGATCCCAGGATAATATTAACAAGGCGGGGCAGGCAATCGTGGAACGAAACCTGAATATACCGCCGACCATCAAGATCAGGCCCGGCTTTCCGTTAAGGGTCATTGTTCATAAGGACATTATCCTGCGGCCTTACGTTAGCGAGGGAGGAAATAATGACTGACAGACTGAAACTGGGCAAGTTGCCGAGCCGGACCCCGGTGAAGCTGACCATCAGCTTCCTGCCGGAAATATATGAAATGTTGGAAGACTATGGCCGGATTTATGAGAAGGAATATGGTGAAAATGAAAAGATTGAAGAACTTGTGCCATATATGATCGAAGCCTTCCTCAAAACAGATCATAGCTTTCGAAAGGCCCGAAAAGTACTTGAGTGATTATTCTCGCTAGGTTGCATTCCTGCTCCCGGTCAGATCTAGATGGGCATGATAAGTGTGCTGTGTCATCCCACAGCCCCTATGAAATATCTACGAGATTCTTATGGCGATGATTAGCAACAAATTTCAACCATAAGAGATATTTAAATACCCCGGTGCGGCGATTAAAGTTGGATAAAGGGATAAATTGAGCTAGAAAACACGAAAGAACATTTTAGGCTAAAATTAAAAAAATCTGTGATGGAAGTATCCCTAAAAAAGGCAGTGGAGAATATGCGACTAAAGAAATATAAATTATTATGCGCGGGGGCGGTGTTTTCTCTTCTGGCATCAGTGCAAATGGTTCAGGCGTCGCCTTGGGCCGCTGTCGGCGATATGCAGCTCCGCAATGATGTTGAAATACTCGCCCGTCACGGGGTGATTTCCGGCCCGGTCAATACCTGGCCCATATCCTGGAAACAGATCACCCGTAACCTGTCCCGGACCCCTGAAATGGATCTGCCGCCCTATGTCCGCCTTGCTGCCATGCGGGTAAAGGAGAAAATCCCCGGTAAATTACGCACTACGGTAAGAATACAGGCAACCAATAACCCGGCCATCGTTAGAGGCTTCGCGACAACCGCCCGCAATGATCTGGATGTGGATGCGATCGCCGAATATAACAATAGCGACAGCGGAACGACCATCCATATTCAGGGCGGCTACCGTAAAGGTAACGGCGAGGACTATGCCCACCTAGACGGCAGTTACCTGTCACAGAATATGGGCAACTGGTCGGCCTATGCCGGCGCTTTCGACCGCTGGTGGGGTCCGGGCCGCGAAAGCACGCTAATCCTGAGCAACAATGCCCGCCCCATGCGCTCAGTCGGCCTGCGCCGGATAGAGCCCAAAGCCTTCGAAACCAAATGGCTCAGCTGGATGGGCCCCTGGCAATGGGACATGTTCGTCGCCAAAATGGAAAAAGAGCGTTTTATTCCCAATGCTTTGATCGCTGGAATGAGGCTCACATTTGAGCCAATCAAGAATTTTGAAGTCGGACTGTCGCGTTCTTTACAATTATGCGGTGACGGACGTCCATGTGATTTCAGTACTTGGACAACTGCTTTTATTGGCGTATTCGATGCGGATAATACTGGGACGGTAAATGAGCCGGGAAATCAACTGGCCAGTATTGATTTGTCATATAGTTTTAACGTTGGACAAAATACCAGCCTAAAAATTTATGGTGAAGGCACTGCAGAAGACCAAAGCGTCATTATACCTTTTCAATACGCAAAACTATTAGGGGCTTCTATTTATGGCCCTTATGGTGATGATGGTGCACAATGGCGACTGACAACAGAATTTTCAGATACCGTAAGTCGGCATGCTTGGCTGTTTGGCAAACGTAAGAATAATACCATTTATGAACATTTCATTTATATAACGGGGTATCGGTATAAAGGTCGCTCACTGGGACACAGCTTGGACAATGATAGCAAATTAATTAGTGTAGTTGCCCAATATCAAGATTCCAATAATTGGCAATATAGCGCCAAATATCATAATGCTAAAATAAATGTAGATGGGACTGGAAATAATACAGTTTCCATACCTAATAAGAATATAAACATTTTTGTAGCGAGCGTTCAAGGCGATGTGGGATTAGGTCATTTCAAGATTGACTTACGACATACAAGTGATGGTATTTTGAGTTTAGGTAATGACGGACCCTTTACAAGTTTCAGCGTTACCTGGGCGTTGAATTACTAAATAATGCAATTCGTGTCCAACTATTAATAAATGAGTAGTTGAGAAGTTCACTTGTCTTTATTCATGGCTTTATTCTACATACGACCTGAAAGAAATTTTCCCGTATCAATATAACTTAAGCTTGGGCAAGCCTTTTTAATCATTTCCACCACTTGTTCTCGTTGCCAATTATCACTTTTCCTCAGGTTGTGATACTCCTCTAAAAATTCTTGAGTACGCTCAAATACATTTGCACCTAAACCCTGCCATTTTACAATCCCAATATCTTCAAATCGATCCCAATTAACGATATCGTCATCGGCATAAAATTCCTCAAACGGTTTCTCTCCTGAGGTATCTGATTTGAAGAAATAACATGGCCATTTCTTCACGGCAGATAATTCATGCACTCTTGTGCGAGCTTCTTCTTCACTATTCACTTCAACCGCCTCATACCCCATATGCTCAAGGTAGGCGCGTGCAATACTGGGGAAATTGGTTAATTTGAGTTCTTCACTATTCTCTTTTGGAAAGAAAATATCTTTATGCTCCCCAAAGATTGTTGACATTAAACAAAGTTCTCCCGCTTCTTCGGGGATGATAAAATAACGTGCAATATCTGAAGGCGCTGATATTGGTTGATTCTTAAGTAGACGTTGTCGAAAGCCATGTAATAAGCTTCCATCAGAAAAAGCAACATTTGCAAAACGTGCTGTAGAGCAAGTCGTCTCATATGGGTTAGTAAAGAGTATATCTTCCATTATACATTTCGTTGAGCCCATTAAGTTCGCAGGATTTTTGGCTTTATCAGAGGAGACTGCAAAATATTTTTTTACACCATGCTCTTGCGCAAGCTTCATGGAATGATCTGTTCCCGCAATATTTACGTTTATCATTCGCATAAGCGTAAAAACAAACTGGTCGCTTCTAACGTGTTTTAAAGCGGAAAGGTTTAATACATAATCGTAGTTTGCCTTGGCTTGCCAAAAAACATCAAACTCCCTTGAAGTGAAATCAAGCGGAAAAAACTCAGTCTCCCCGTCGGTGTAACCGTATGAACTGCGTAAATCTCTTACAATTTCAGCAAGGTTGTTCTCACTAATATCAATAACATGTAGAAGTTTTGGATTTCTTCGAAAAATCTGTTTGACTACTTCCTGTCCTATGGACCCAGCCCCTCCTATAACAAGAAATTTTGATTTGTTAACGATTTCGTCCAATTCTTTACCATAGTCTTTCAAATCTTGGACGAGCAAACGATTGTGCCGGCCAACTAAAGATAATAAATTCATGCCTTTGCCTTTCTACAGTTTTCACATTAGACTGAACTTTTTATCAGCTTCTTTCTCAAATACCTATAGATTATTTTGATCTAATTAGTTATTAGAAGATAATATTGCGAACTATGGAAGTTATAATGAAACGTCTATTTGATATTGTTGTATCCCTAATTGCCATGATTGTTCTCGCTCCTGTTTTGGTGCCTATAATGATTATTTTACGCTTTTCCGGCGAGGGAAAAATTTTTTATCTTCAGGAAAGAGTCGGTCAGGATAATGAACGGTTTTTTATTACTAAATTTGCGACTATGTTAGAGGATAGTCCGAATATTGGCTCTGGGGAGCATACATTGCAGAATGACCCTAGAGTCCTTCCATTCGGGAAAATCCTTCGAAAATCAAAGATCAACGAATTACCGCAAATTTGGGATATTTTTGTAGGTAAGATGAGTTGGGTAGGGCCCCGTCCTACCACACCAAGTCATCACGCATTATACCCGGAGTACTATCACAAAGTCATGGAGGATCATGTGCCGGGTTTAACTGGTATCGGATCAATCATTTTTCGCGATGAGGAAAGTATTCTGTCCAGAGCCGACGACTATGAGATAACCTACAGTCAGGAAATTGTTCCCTATAAAGCAGAATTAGAATTGTGGTATAAAGAAAATCGGAATTTCGGCATGGACATCATTCTGATACTTCTCACTGCATGGGCTGTGATTAAACCTAAAAATGGATTGTTGTTTAAGCTATACCCCAATGTTCCTTACCTTAATTTGGAAAACATTGGCGAAAATAGTAATCTTTGACAACTAAGTTGTAAGCGCAATAAATCATGACGACTAGAAAAATAACACTCGTGACAGGAGCGAATGGCTTCATTGGTCGAAACCTGTGTCAAACATTACAGGAACAAGGCGTGAGAGTTAGAGCCTTGTTGAGAAGCGAGAATGAGGGCCCGTGGGATGAAGTTGTAATCGCGGACCTTGCAGTAGACGGTCTTCCTATCGAATATTTTCATAATGTTGAAACGGTTTTTCACTTAGCCGGAAAAACTCATGCGGTGAATGAAATAAATACATCGATTGATGAATATTATTTGATAAATGTGGAAGGCACCAAGAAACTCCTGCATACAGCACATCAGGCTGGCGTAACGAAATTTATTTATTGCAGCAGCGTGAAAGCGATAGGTGAAGGTGGAATAATACCGAAAAAAGAAACTGACCCTGTCCTGCCCACGACTTATTATGGGCAAACAAAGCTTGCAGCTGAGGGCCTTGTCCTTGAGTTCAAGTCAATTTCTCACACAGCTGTTTTTCGTCCTACAATGGTATATGGACCAGGAAACCCGGGGAATTTGGACCGATTAATTAATGCAATCTCGAAAAAACGGTTTCCACCGTGGCCGAACATTAAAAATAAGAGATCAATGGTCCATGTAGATGACGTTGTCCAGGCGGCTTTGTTGTTGGCAAGTAAAAATCAGGCAAACAGGCAAGCCTATAATATCACCGATGGAAACTATTACTCAACGTTTCAAATTATAGAATGGATAAGGATTGAGCTTGGTTATTCTCTACATAAATTTTCTACACCGATAAGTCTCCTAAAAATGGGTGCAAAGCTTGGAGATTTGGTTAGTCTTATAATCCGTCGAAAATTACCCCTTACATCAGATAATTTGGAAAAACTAATCGGTTCAGCTGCTTTTGATTCCAGCAAAATTGAGAATGAACTTGGCTTTCGTGCAAAGTGGAACTTGAAACGAGCTTTTCCTGATATCATAAATAAATCTAAATTAGAAAATTGAAATTAAATGGCAGCTGTCAAATTATTGTTTTTGGTTAATCCCGGCTGGTTTTTTGAAAGTCATAGGCTACCCCTGGCCCTGGCTGCCAAAGAGGCTGGTTATGAGGTGCATCTGGCTCTGCCGGGTGACCCCGTAACTGAGGCTGTTACTGAAGCTGGATTTAATATTCATGTCATTCCCATGACAAGGCAGGGTGCGTCCCTTAAATCGGAAATCCGTAGTTTATGGGAAATATATAAACTCTATAAGAAAATAAGACCCGAAATTGTTCATCATGTAACAATCAAACCTGTCCTATACGGCTCCTTGGTTGCAAGGCTTCTTAAAATTCCCGCTGTGGTTAACGCTTTCTCTGGTTTGGGGCATGTTTTTATTGCCAAAGGCTGGAAAGCGGGAATCCGTCGTTTTTTGATCAGCTTTGGCTATAAGGTAGCATTTAAACATCCCAATTGTATCGGTATTGTACAAAATCTTGATGATGAGCGTGTATTGCAATCCTATAACGTCTTAACATCAGCGCAGACGGTATTGATTAAAGGGTCAGGTGTAGACCTCTCTAAATATGACGTCGTTCCTGAGCCGGAAGGCAAGCCGGTGGTTACTCTAGCCTCTCGACTGATTGCAGAAAAGGGAATAAATGAATTTATCGCGGCAGCCAGAATAGTGAAAGGTGCACGGTTCATGTTAGTTGGTGATGTGGATGAAGGTAATCCCTCAGCGCTGAGGGAAGATGAAATTAGGCAATGGGAGAAGTTGGGTCTCATTGATTGGCTTGGCTTTAGCAAAGATATCAATAGTACATTTAAAAACTCATCAATCGTTGTATTACCTTCATATAGAGAGGGGTTGCCGAAGGTCTTGATTGAGGCGTTGGCGTGTGGACGACCAATTGTTACGACTGACACTGCAGGATGTCGGGAAATGATAGACTTTAATGATCCAAACGGTATTCTGGTTCCTGTAAAGGATGTGATTGATTTGGCTGGAAGTATTCAAAAACTTGTTAATGATCGCGAGAAGCGGGTAAGTATGGGACTTTCAGGTAGAAAGTGGGCAGAAAAAAATTTCGCAATCGAAACCGTTCTTGCGGATACCCTAGACGTGTATACTAAATTAGTAGATCATGAAGCAAAACTCTGAAAGTGCAAAAATATCAAATAATCGCTAGGCGCCTTTGTGTAGAGAACAGTTAGTATGATTAGTCTTTTATTGAGACACATTTATGAAAATTGATGTATTTATTAATTCGCTTGATTGTGAAATGCAATGGGAGGTTAGAGATAATAGAGCTCTTGCAAATTTCAGGGCGAATATCCTCACGAAAAAGTTGGTTTGATTTCCATAGTTCAAGGTCCCATACATGCTTGAGTTCATGTACGTTTTGTTATTAGGGAATATATTTGGTATTAAATCCGCCTATGAGAGTTTTGAGAAGGATAAGGGAAGTTAACATATTGAAAAATATTTATAAAAATACGATGAAGTATACCTTAAAGACAGTTCGCGCGAGATTTTAGATGAGTTCTATGAAAATTCTTATATTATTTTCATCCAGTGATATTGGGGGAGTTGAAAAAAGTTTGACTAGAATGGTAACCGTTTCAAATGAAAAAGACGTGTGCTATGTAATGGCGAGCTTCGCCCCGGCCGGACGTTGGTTTGACTGGGCTAAAGAACTCGGATTATCTCCTCATGCGTTGGTATCCGCTGACCAGTCATTCTTATCAAGAATTTGGAGTTTAATTAAATTTATACAAAAAGTTAGGCCAAACGTAATTTATGTTTGTGGACTACGGCAAGCTCTATATCTGAGGTTGATTAAGATTTTTAACTTTAATTCTTATTTTAAAATTGTACATGCCGTGAGATGGAATCCGGATTCATCCTCGAGATTAGATCGTGGGTTTCGATATATAGAAAGATATACGGGGTTTCTTGTTTCATATTATATAACAAATTCTGATATTGCAAGGCGTACGCTGATTAAAATGTGCAATATTGCGCCTGAGAAATGTTCAGTTGTACACAATGGTGTTTCGCCTCCTAAGAAGGCCGATGTTTTAGAAAGAGCAGTAAAAAATAATTCTATCCTCTATATTGCCAATTTACATCCTGTTAAAGGGCATATTCCATTTCTAGAAACTGTTGAAAGAGTAGTGGAAAGAGTAGAAGACGCACATTTCTTTTTTATTGGTAGAGATGAAATGGGCGGTTGCCTGCAATCTGCTATAAAAAGCAGATATTTGGAAAAAAACATTACATTGACTGGATTTGTCTCTGATGTGGAGAGGTATTTGTCAAATGCTAAAATAACCGTATTACCTTCTCTACATGAAGGATCCCCAACAGCCATTCTGGAATCTTTACAAAGTGGGGTACCTGTGGTTGCTCATGATATTGATGGAATTCCGGAGCTGATCGATCATGAAAAAGATGGTTTGTTGGTCTCGTTTCAAAATTATGAAGAATATGCAGATGGTATCATTTCACTCTTACTGAATGAAGAACGGCGATATCAATACGGACAAAATGGGAAAATGAAAGTATTAAATCATTTTACAATTGAACAATGCGCTAGGAAACACCTAATGCTAATGAGGGGCATTTTAGAGAAATGACACGAAATATAGATAAAAATACAGTTCAAGGCTTTGGTGATGAGTGGAGTGCATTTGATCATTCAGATGTTTCAACTGAGGCATTTGATGAAATATTTTCTGATTATTTTTCAATAATGCCGGAAAATATTTTTGACGGAAAATCCGTAGGATTCGATTTTGGCTGCGGTAGCGGACGTTGGGCACGGTTGATAGCGCCAAAAGTGGGAAAGCTGCACTGTATTGATGCAAGTGAAAAAGCGTTGTCCGTCGCAAGGTCCGGGCTCTCGAAACAGACAAATTGTGCATTCCATCATTCAACTTCAGATGAATTGCCTCTGGAAGATGCATCTTGTGACTTTGGTTTTTCATTGGGTGTGCTTCACCACATCCCTTCGACAAAAGATGCAATGAAAGAATGTGTGAAGAAGTTAAAACCAGGAGCTCCATTCCTCGTTTATTTATATTATGCTTTTGATAACAAACCTTTCTGGTTCAAATTTATTTGGAAAATGAGTGAGTTGGCGCGTTTCGCTCTTTCCAAAATGCCTTTTCCACTGAGGTTTGTGTTTTCACAAATTATTGCTGTATTAGTATATTTTCCGCTTTCCAAAACTGCCGCTTTTTGTCACAAATTAGGCGTAGATACAAAAAACTTTCCTCTAAACTATTATAGAGACAAACCTTTTTATGTACAACGGACGGATGCTTTAGATCGTTTTGGCACACGTTTGGAACAAAGATTTTCGCGCCAGGAAATTGCTAATATGATGAACTACTGTGGTCTGGATAATATTAAATTTAGTGACAAGATGCCTTATTGGTGCGCTGTTGGTATTAAAAAGTAAATTGAAGGGTATCTAGAAATATGTGCGGAATTACCGGCTTTATGAGCATACAGGGACATGACCTGAATGGGGAAACTATTTTGGCATCGATGGCATCTAAGATAGTACATAGGGGACCAGATGCAGATGGGCAGGTACTGCTGCATAATGCGACTGTTGGCTTGGCACATCGGCGGTTATCGATTTTGGACTTGAGTGAAGCTGGTGCGCAACCGATGAGGTCCTCAGATGGGCGCTATACAATCGTTTACAATGGGGAGACATATAACTTCTTAACTATTCGAATGGAATTGGAGCAAAGGGGCCAGGTTTTTATCGGGCATTCGGATACAGAAGTTGTGCTTGCAGCGATTGAAATGTGGGGTATCGGTGATACGCTCGAAAAAATGACCGGCATGTTTGTTTTTGCCGTCTGGGACGCTAAGGAAAAGAAACTAACGCTTGTACGGGATCGAATTGGTGAAAAACCATTGTATTACTCCCTCACCAAAGAAAAATATGTGATCTTTGGCTCTGAGATGAATTCGATGCGTGCTTTTCCTGGTTGGAAACCTCAAGTTGATAGAAACTCTCTGGCCCTCTATCTGCGCCATATGTATATACCGGCACCCTTTTCAATTTACGAACAAACCTGGAAATTGGAGCCGGGTCATTATCTGGAAATTGATTGTTCCTCAGATCAGCCAGAAATTGGTCCTTCCAGAGCTTATTGGTCGGCCTCTGAGGTTTGGCAACAGGAGAAAGTGACTCTTAATGATGATCAAGCTATAGATCAGTTAGAAAGTATTTTAAATACTGTTGTGTCAGATCAAATGATTTCGGACGTGCCGTTAGGGGCATTCCTGTCCGGGGGCATAGATTCTTCACTCGTCACATCCATAATGCAGGCGAATTCTTCTAAGCCAATTAAAACCTTTACCATAGGTTTTGAGGAGGCGGGCTACAATGAGGCTGAACATGCAAAAGCTGTTGCCACTCATCTGGGAACGGATCACACGGAACTATATGTGTCATCAGAAGAGGCTCGTAAAGTGATCCCCGAGATGGCGAAAATATATGATGAGCCTTTTGCAGATTCATCCCAAATTCCAACCTACTTGGTGTCAAAGTTGGCCAAGTCCTCAGTTTCTGTAGTGTTGTCGGGAGATGGGGGGGATGAAATTTTTGGAGGCTACCTGTATTTCCACAAAGCTCCTAACGCTGAAGAGTTACACAAAGAAACAGTTCGGAAACTAGATAAATTATACCAATACGATTGCTTAAGAGCTAACAAAAGTTTGGCTGCCTGGGGAATTGAAGGTCGTGTTCCTTTCTTAGACAAAGAATTTATGGATGTAGCAATGAGCATTAACCCACAAGATAAAATGATTAACGGAGAACGAATGGAAAAGTGGGTATTGCGTAAAGCTTTCGAAAGTTATTTACCAGAAAGTATCACATGGCGACAAAAAGAGCAATTTTCTGACGGAGTTGGTTACAACTGGATTGATACTTTAAAAGCTTTAGTAGATACTTCTGTATCTGACGAAAAAATGCAGCATGCAAAACATCGTTTTCCTGTTCAAACACCAAGAACTAAAGAAGAGTATTATTATCGTTCAGTTTTTGAACAACATTTCCCTTCAGAAACAGCGGCATTGACAG
>NVSW01000027.1 GCA_002401365.1 Piscirickettsiaceae bacterium
TTTCTGCACTGTAACCGTCCATTTCAGCAAACTCTACTTCTAGCTCGGCTACCATCATGCCTTCGTCTTCGGTCATTTCTGGTAAGGAATAGATGCGTTCGCGTTCTTGCTTTACTGCCCACAATTCAGCGTGCCCCATAATAACAGTGTCCACCACGGTGTATTCTTCAAAGGCAAATTGATCTTGTCCAAGCTTGCCAATACGCTCGCCTGGGCCTTTTGAAACGTTGCCAGCCGTTGGTTCCAAATCACCACCTAAAATCTTCATATAGGTTGATTTGCCACAGCCGTTCGCACCAATAAGGCCGTAACGATTGCCATTGCCAAACTTGGCTGAAACGTTTTCAAATAATGGCTTGGCGCCAAATTGCATGGTGATGTTTGCGCTAATTAACATGATAGTTGTCCGTAATATATTTTAAAAAAGTCTCGTTGATGTTATCGATTGCCAAAGTTATCTGGGCGGCTATTGCCGTTGCCTGTATTGCTTTGGGGGCGCCTTGGCTTGCTAGACTGTGCTTTTGTTGAAGGCCTGTGGTGTGTTTTAGCTTTCGGCTTGCCGCGACTTTGGTTTCTTGACGGACGAGGACCACCGCGGCCATTTTTAATGGGTTCGGCTTTGATGCTTGGGTCTGGATCGTAACCTTCAATAACCACTTTAGGGATGTCAGTCTTGATAAGGCGCTCAATATCTTTTAATAATTTCAACTCATCAACGCAAACCAATGACATTGCTTCGCCTTCACTACCGGCGCGTCCTGTGCGGCCAATACGATGAACGTAATCTTCTGGCACATTAGGCAGTTCGAAGTTAACGACGTGCGGAAGTTGATCAATATCTATCCCACGCGCTGCGATATCCGTTGCAACTAAAACGCGGATGCTATTAGATTTGAAGTTGGCTAGAGCCTTGGTGCGTGCGCCTTGGCTTTTATTGCCGTGGATAGCCGCAGTGGTGATGCCGTCTTTGCCTAGCTGTTCGGTTAATTTATTTGCGCCATGTTTGGTGCNGGTAAATACCAACACTTGCTGCCAATTATTCGAGCCGATAAGGAATGACAGTAATTCACGTTTACGTTTTTTATCAACGGGGTGAATAACTTGTGTCACGGTTTCTGCTGTTTTGTTTTCAGGAGCTACTTCAATTAAGGTGGGGGATTTAAGAAGGCCATTGGCTAGTCTTTTAATGTCCGCTGAGAAGGTGGCTGAAAAAAGCAGTGTTTGTTTATGTTTTGGCACAATGGCCAATACCTTACGAATATCATGGATAAAACCCATGTCGAGCATGCGATCAGCCTCGTCTAATACCAATATATCTACTTGAGATAAATCGACGGTGCGTTGGCTAACATGGTCGAGTAGTCGACCCGGTGTCGCAATTAAAATATCCACGCCTTTACGAAGCTTGGCAATTTGCGGGTTAATTTTAACGCCGCCAAAAATAACGCAAGATTGTAAAGGTAAGTGCTTGCCATAGTCGGCGATGCTTTCTGCAACTTGCGCTGCTAACTCACGCGTAGGCGTTAAGACCAAAGCTCGAACTGGGCGCTTGCCATTGTTCTTGTTCTTGGTTTCCATTAGGCGTTGTAGCAGAGGCAAGGTGAAACCGGCAGTTTTACCAGTGCCTGTTTGTGCGCCACCCATAAGGTCTAAACCTTGTAAAATGGGTGGAATGGCTTGAAGTTGGATGGGGGTTGGTGTGGTATAGCCTTTTTCAGATACCGCACGCAATAATTCGGCTCTTAAGCCGAGGGATTCAAATGACATTATGTATATTCTCTTTAAGGTTGCCTTCCATCATGGCTGTTAGGCTCATAAGGTGCGGTCAAGGCAATGTATATT
Source organism: Piscirickettsiaceae bacterium (assembly GCA_002401365.1). Classification (GTDB taxonomy): domain Bacteria; phylum Pseudomonadota; class Gammaproteobacteria; order Methylococcales; family Cycloclasticaceae; genus Cycloclasticus. The sequence continues at coordinate 1,843 of NVSW01000027.1, forward strand.
TGTACGAGGAAAATTTTGAAGAATTAGCACCGTAGTTAAAGTGTAGACCGACGTACACTATGTGATTGTGCGGCGCATTATAACTGATGCGACACCCATTATGTCAATAATTGAATTTTAGGTTTTATATGCCACCGGTAAATATGGTATATTGCTCAATTAATTACGAATAAAATTAAGGGGTTTAAATGGCACGTGTAACTGTATCTGATTGTCTTGAGCATGTAGACAACCGTTTCGAATTGGTTTTATTGGCGTCGCGCCGGGCTCGGCAATTAATGGAGGGTGCTGAGAGTAGCTTAGAAGTAGAAAACGATAAGCCTACAGTTTTAGCGTTACGAGAAATTGCGGATGGTCAAATTACGGAAGAATTTCTTGATCTAGTTGATAACCCACCAGCATCAGAGCTATTTATTGATGATGATGAAGAGACTGCAGAGCCAGTAGTCGCGTAAAACGTGTAAAAAAACTAAAAACTTGGTTGTGCGCACTGGTCGTATTATCAGGTTTAATGATAGACTCAAATGCCGATGATTATTCATTGGCATTTTTTTTGCGTGGATATAATGAATGACAACTGCTCAGCCTGAACAACCGCTAATTTTGCAAGATCAATTGATGAATCGGTTGGTGTTGAAAATTAGTGAGCACATGAACGACGAACAAGTAAGCATAGTGAAGAAGGCGTATCGTGTTGGTGGTGAGGCTCATGCAGGTCAAAGGCGATTAAGTGGAGAGGATTATATCTGCCACCCCCTGTCTGTGGCTCTAATTTTGACTGAAATGAAAATGGACGCAGATTGTATTGTAGCGGCCATTTTGCACGATGTTATTGAAGATACCGATCAAACATTTGAAGACATAGAATCAACGTTTAACAAAGACGTGGCTATGTTAGTTGAAGCCGTTAGTAAATTAACGAGGGTCGACTTTAAATCGCGAAAAGAAGCGCAAGCGGAAAATATGCGCAAGATGTTTCTGGCAATGGCCAAAGACCTACGGGTGATTATTATTAAGTTGGCGGATCGGCTTCATAATATGCGCACTATTGGCTTTATGCGGCCAGAAAGTCGGCGACGAATTGCTCGTGAAACACTCGATATATATGCACCAATTGCGCACCGGTTAGGGATGCATGACTTTAGGTTGGAGTTGGAAGATTTAAGTTTTAGCGCTATTTTTCCACGGCGTAGGTCGGTATTAGAGAAGAGTATTAAGGCTGCTAGGGGTAACCGCAAGGAAGTGGTGAGTAAGATAGAAGAGGTGCTGATAAACAAGTTCAAAGAGACTGAATTCGCTGCCATTATTAAGGGTCGTGAAAAAAATCTATATAGCATTTATCATAAGATGAAAAGCCAAAATATTTCCTTTGCAGAAGTATATGACGTGTATGCGTTCAGGGTTGTGGTTGCTAATATAGGTGAGTGTTATCAAGCGCTTGGGATTCTGCACGCTTTGTATAAGCCTGTTCCAGGTAAATTCAAAGACTACATTGCACTTCCTAAGTCTAATGGTTATCAATCGTTGCATACGGTGTTGGTGGGGCCTTTCGGTGTGCCAATTGAATTGCAAATTAGAACGTTAGAGATGGATAGATTGGCGGAGTCTGGTATTGCGGCGCATTGGTTGTATAAGACTGAAGGCATTACGAATGCATCACAGGTGCAAGCGCATGAGTGGTTGCGGAACTTATTGGAGATGCAAAAAACGTCGGGTGACTCATATGAGTTTGTTGATAATCTAAAAGTAGATCTTTTCCCCCAAGAGGTTTATGTGTTCACCCCCAAAGGTAAAATCATCAAGCTGCCAAGAGGTGCAACAGCAGTAGATTTTGCATTCTTTGTGCATACTGATATTGGCATGGCGTGCGCGGGTGCAAGAATTAATCGGCGATTAGAGCCTTTGCATACGGTATTAAGAAATGGCCAAACGGTAGATATTATCACCAGTGATTTTGCAGTGTGTAACCCTAATTGGTTAAGCTTTGTAGTAACGACAAAAGCTCGAAATGCTATCCGCCAACACTTAAAAGAATTTAAAGAGCGCGATGCGATCAGTTTGGGCGGGCAGTTGCTGAACGCAGAGTTTAAAGAACTAAATATGTCTATTAAAGATATTTCTGAACAAAAAATTGAGGCATTCTTGGAGGATTATCATTTATCGTCACTGGATGCTTTGTTGCTAGATATTGGTTTTGGTAATCGGCTACCCTTACTGGTAGTACATCAATTATTGGGAGACCTTGAAGCAGGTTTGGAACTGGGTGTTAAAGATAATGAGTCGTCTTCAGCGACGCTAAATATTCAAGGTGCTGAGGGAATGTTAATAAATTTGGCATCGTGTTGTAGGCCAATTCATGGAGATAAAATCATTGGCTTTTTTAGCCCTGGCCGTGGCGTGGTTGTGCACAGGATTCATTGTAAAAACACCCGTTCTTATAAAAAGGATCATAAGAGCTGGCTGAATGTTCAGTGGGGAGATGCAGCTAACAGAAGTTTTAGTACAGACATTAAATTTGAATCAAAAGAACGTCAAGGCGTTTTTGCCGATATTGCGTCTATTCTTGCGTCTTATGATTGTAATATTGAAAATGTCAATATGGGGCCTCGTGATAAAGATGCATCTGTGGATGTATTTACCGTAACGGTTCGAGATAGAAAACACTTGGCGCGAGTAGTGAAGCGTTTACGTTCAGTGCCATCTATAATAAAAATTTCGCGAATTCGGAATTAAATTAAGCAACTTGATAAGAGGTTTATTATGAAGAAAACAGTTATTTATACCGACCAAGCACCTGAAGCCATAGGCACCTATTCGCAAGCAATTCGTGTTGCTGATACAGTCTATTTGTCGGGACAAATTCCATTGCTGCCAGAAACAATGTCTATTGTTAGCGAGGATATCAGGGCGCAAATTGATCAAGTATTTAAAAACTTACTGGCAGTCGCTAATGCTGCGGGTGGCGACTTATCAGACATTGTTAAATTGAACGTTTTTTTGACTGATTTGAGCAACTTCCCTCTAGTAAATGAGATTATGGCTAACTATTTTGCACAGCCTTATCCTGCTCGTGCGGCCATTGGTGTCGCCGCGTTACCTAAAGATTCAGCTGTTGAAATGGATGCGATAATGGTCATCGGTGAAGCGTAACAAGGTGTGGTTGTAAACGTATTATGGCGGGTAATGATTGCCTTGATGTGGTGCCGATTACCCAGCTGAAAGGGGTGGGTGAGAAAGTTGCTGGTAACCTAGCACGCTTAGGCATTACATCGGTTGCCGATATGCTATTTCACTTGCCTCACCGTTATGAAGATCGCTCTAAAATTGTACCAATAGGCGCCTTACAAGCGGGTGAGTCAGCCTTATTCGAGGGTTGTGTTGAACTGGCGGAGGTGGTTTTTCGTGGGCGGCGTTCTTTAGTCGTTCAGTTAAGTGACGGTACAGGGTCTATTACGCTTCGGTTTTTTCATTTTTCGGCCAGTCAAAAAGCAGCTATGCAACGTGGACAATGGCTGCGCTGTTTTGGTGATATACGTTCATACCGAAAGGCTGGTGGTTTGGATGTTGCGCATCCAGAATATCAGCATATCAAAGAACATCAGCGCGGTGAAGTAAGTGAGGGTTTAACAGCCGTTTACCCAATGACTGAAGGTTTAAGACAAACGTCGCTTAGAAAGTTAGTTAACCAAGCTGCATTAATGCTGAAACAAGGGGCGTTTCTGCAAGAGCATTTGCCCACGGCTGTATTGCAAGCCCAAAACTGGCCACCTTTACAAGAAAGCTTAGACAGGCTGCACTTTCCCATATCTATGCCGACAGCTCAGCTCAGTGAACAACCCGCCTATAAACGTTTAGTTTATGAAGAGTTGCTGGCCCATCATTTGAGTTTAAGTCGGCTAAAAAAAGGTTTTAAAAAGACCACGGCGGCCAAGTTTTCACATAATAATTTGTTACAACGGCAGTTGCTGTCTCAACTTGGTTTTTCGTTAACTAAGGCGCAACAACGAGTTGTTGCTGAAATAGTTACTGACTTACAAAAGGACGAGCCCATGCAACGGTTATTGCAGGGCGATGTGGGTTCTGGAAAAACTGTTGTAGCGGCTTGTGCGGCTATTATGGCGTTTTCCTCTGCTAAGCAAGTTGCCATCATGGCGCCTACGGAGTTATTAGCGCGACAGCATTTGAAGACTATGTCCGCCTGGCTAGAGCCATTAGGCATTCGCGTCGATTGGTTGGTGGGGAAGCACAAAGGCAAACAATACGAATCAATCACGGCCGAGATTAAATCTGGCAACATAAATGTAGTTATTGGCACACAGTCTTTATTTCAAGAAAAGGTGGAGTTTGCTGATTTAGGCTTGGTGATTATCGATGAGCAACATCGTTTTGGTGTGCACCAGCGTTTGGCCCTGCGTGACAAAGGGACAAATGGTTGCTGTCCGCATCAGCTGGTGATGACGGCTACACCCATTCCTCGAACGCTAGCAATGTTGGGCTATGCTGATCTTGATTTGTCTGTTATTGATGAATTGCCGCCGGGTCGGACGCCGGTAACAACATCTGCTATTTCCGTGGCAAAACGAGATCATGTGATTAGTAGAATCAAACAAGGTGTTTATGATGGGCGGCAAGTATATTGGGTTTGTACCTTGGTGGAGGAGTCTGAAATATTACAATGCCAAGCGGCTGAGGTGGCTCTGGAACTACTGAGATCCGCATTGCCCGGTTTACGTATAGGGCTTATTCATGGACGAATGAAGGCCGAAGAAAAACAGCTAGCTATGCAGGCATTTAAACAACATGAGTTGGATATTTTAGTGGCCACTACGGTCATTGAAGTGGGTGTAGATGTTCCTAATGCGAGTTTAATGATAATAGAAAATGCCGAGAGATTGGGTTTGGCACAATTACACCAGTTGCGGGGGCGAGTGGGGCGAGGGCAAGTGAAAAGTCATTGCGTACTAATGTATCAACCTCCTTTGTCTAAAAACGCAACGGAACGGTTGGCTATTTTACGGGAAACAACAGACGGTTTTAAAATTGCTGAAAAGGATATGCAGCTTCGTGGCCCTGGGGAAATGTTAGGTAAGCGGCAGGCAGGGTTCATGCAATTTAAGTTGGCTGATCTGCAACGTGATGCGTATATGATGGACGATATTGCTAGCACGGCTGAAACCATTCTAGAGCAACAACCGGAAATTATTGATGCTTTGCTTCGTCGTTGGCTTGGTAATTCAGTAGAATATGCACACGTTTAAATTACTCCCCCACTGCATTGAATAACATTAATACTTTTTTGAAAGTAGAGCCAACTTGGGTACTGGAGAGCCAGTGGAATTCTCCTGTCATACCTGCAGCAACTCAAGACTGGCTGCGTGAGAAAGGCTCATTAACACTGCGAATGAAAGACAGTTTTGCTGGTGATTTTAGCGTTACGGTGGAAGCTGAAGGTTGGTCGCCTACTTTTTCACAAGATGCGTTAGCCTTAGAGTTGGGTCAAGACAGCGGTGCCTTTGTTCGAGAGGTCGTGTTAAAAATTGCCGAGATACCCTACGTATTCGCTCGTACCACGATTCCCAAGGATTCATTGAAATCGCTGCAGCAACTAACTAAACTGGGAAATAAACCCTTGGGCGAGGTTATTTTTAGTTACCCTGAGTTAAAACGCACACGGCTAGATATATCTAGTATTAGCGTGCATCAGTTATTGCCTAGTATGGCTAGTTTGCTTGACAAGCAGGCTAGCATTTGGGCACGCAGGAATACCTATGATATCCATGGCAACTCGTTTATTGTGAGTGAGTTTTTTCTACCCATTATGTTTCAAAAAAGCAGATGTTGAAAATACCTAACCTGAAGAATTATTGGATATTGATGCGAATGCATCGCCCCATCGGCATATTGTTATTGTTGTGGCCAATGTATTGGGCGTTGTGGATTGCGAGTGAAGGTAAGCCTGATATTATGGTGTTTATGGTGTTCACTCTCGGCGTTGTTGTAATGCGAGCGGCAGGTTGTGTGATTAACGATTATGCCGATCGGCACATTGACCCTCTTGTGGCACGCACCAAAGGCCGACCTCTAGCGAACGGTCAAGTGTCGCCTAATGAGGCGTTGGTTCTGTTTTGCTGTTTAATCGTGCTTGGTTTTTTGCTGGTATTACTAATGAACCGGTTAACGATTATGCTTTCAGTCGGCGCGTTGGTGTTGGCTGCTATTTATCCCTTTATGAAGCGTTATACCCATTTGCCTCAGGTTTTTTTGGGCGCGGCTTTTGGCTGGGCTGTGCCAATGGTTTTTGCAGCGCAAACAAATTCTTTGCCGCCGTTGGCGTGGTTGATATTTGTTGCTACCGTCATTTGGGCGGTTATTTATGACACCATGTATGCGATGGTTGATCGTGAGGATGACCTGAAAATCGGCGTGAAGTCTACCGCTATATTATTTGCTGATGCGGATAAAATCATTATTGCTTTTTTTCAAGGGCTTTTCTTACTAACATTGGTCATTGTGGGGCAAAAAGCGCAATTAGGGCAATACTACTATGCAGGGGTGTTTACTGCGTTGTTGCTGTCTATTTTTCAGCAGTTTTTAATTAAAGATAGAATCCCGGCGAAGTGCATGGCTGGGTTCTTAAACAATAATTACCTTGGGATGCTAGTTTTTATTGGTATTGTTGCCGATTATTATTTTAAGTAAGTATTTATACCCATAGGGCATCGGCAACTGCTTATCCACAGGGATGTGGTGTATGCAGAAGAAATGCTGGGAGCATTTCCTGTCCTGCGTCTCCTAAAGAGCCTACTTTTGGCGCCTAAAGCGCCTACTGTTGGTGCTCTACCTCCTGCATCCGTGCAGTCGTCGGCAACTGCTCCTGCGTTGCTCTACCTCCTGCATCCTTGCAGTCGTAAGTTTCATTGAACAGGAAAAAGCTTCCTGTTAATTCAGCTTTATGCGCGTGCAAAAGCCCATATTTCAACGCGTTTAGCCCCTGCTTTTTTTAGTGTTTTTGCTATCTCGTTCGCGGTGGAGCCGGTGGTTACCACATCATCAATAACGGCGATTGAGTTTATTTGTTCTAATGGTTTACAGCGAAAAGCATTTTTTAAGTTTTTGCGTCGTTGTTCTGCTTTTAACGTTGTTTGGCTCACCGTGTTGATAGCGCGAGTACACAAGTGGTGATGCACAGGAATGGTTAGCTGATGTTGTAGGTGTCGAATAATAAGGTCAGCTTGATTAAACCCACGTTCGCGTAGTCTTTTTTTGTGCAGCGGCACTGCTATCAATGCATCTACTGTTAACGGGTGTTGCTTGAAATGATCACCCATTAGCTGACCGATAATTCGAGCACAGCTATATTTAGCGTTAAATTTTAATGACTGAACAAGCTTTTTGCTGGCATCTTCGTATTCATACAACGTACGTATCTTGTCGAAATAGGGTGTTTTCTTTAAACATTTGCCACAGGTATGGGATTGTTGAGTATTCATTTTTATGCCGCAAACATCGCAGCATATTGATATAGGGGTTAAGTCTTCAAAACACGCATTACAAAGATCTATTTGCTTATCACCCGCTTGGTTGCAAATAAAGCAAGTRTATGGATAMAASAYAGATTGTATTTTATTTGACCAGTTGTTCATAATTWATTAAATAAAATTGACAATCATGGGTGCTGATGTAACATGCTCGTACATCAAATTGTGGGATTTTTAATATGAGTATCGTATCTGAAAAGGTAGCTAATCAACAGCCAGTTATTTTTACCAAAACTAAAAACAATTGGAAAACGAGTGAAGTGGAAGCCTTGTTCGACTTGCCTTTTAATGATCTTATTTTTAAAGCTCAAACGATTCACCGTGAAAATTTTGACCCTAATGCGATCCAAATAAGTACTTTGTTAAGTATTAAAACGGGGGCTTGTCCTGAGGATTGCGCCTACTGTCCACAAAGCGTGCGTTATGACACGGGCCTAGAAAAAGAAGCCTTAATGGAAATTGATGCGGTGGTTGCCGCTGCAAAAAAAGCTAAAGAAACAGGTGCAAGCCGTTTTTGCATGGGTGCAGCTTGGCGCAGCCCCAAAGACCGTGATTTGGATAAAGTGACAAAAATGGTGCAGGAAGTTAAGGCGCTCGGGATGGAAACGTGTGTTACGTTGGGGATGTTAAAAGAGGACCAAGCAATACGTCTTAAAGACGCTGGGTTAGATTACTATAATCATAATCTGGATACCTCTGAAGATTACTATGGCGAAATCATTACTACGCGAACCTATCAAGACCGTTTGGATACTATTGGACACGTTCGAGAAGCGGGTATTAATGTATGTTGTGGCGGTATTGTCGGTATGGGTGAACAAGAAATAGACCGCGCCAAAATGCTCCAAGCCTTGGCAAATATGACACCGCAACCAGAAAGCGTGCCCATTAACCAATTAGTGCAAGTTGAAGGTACGCCGTTAGATGGAGTCGAACAGCTTGATCCTATCGAGTTTGTTCGAACTATCGCCGTTGCACGAATTTTAATGCCTGAGTCACACGTGCGACTATCTGCTGGGCGCACAGAAATGAGTGATGAAATG
>NVSW01000028.1 GCA_002401365.1 Piscirickettsiaceae bacterium
CGACACATCAACCACCTACGTTGATAAAGGCGATAGCGGCCAAGATCTACGTCGATATTTTTGCAGCCGGTGCGGCTCTCCGTTGTATACCGAGGCAGATGCCATGCCAGGGGTTTCTATAATAAAAGCAGGTACCTTAGATGACACATCTTCATTCAAACCTGTTGTTAACATCTACTGCCAATCTAAAATGGGGTGGCTAAAAGAAAATGATGAGATAGTAGAGTTTGCACAGATGCCGCCAGGCTAGACTGTCGGTGCTTTACGATTGATCAGATAAAACCCACTGCATGGTATCACTCAATTCCTGCAGCACCTCTATGATGCTCTCATAATGGCTACCATCGTCAGCCACAAACACTATTTTTGATTTAACCAGTACAGGAGAAATGGTTCGCCTAACTAGGCCTTTTTTATTGCTACATTTAATCGGTAGCGTTACGGATAACGCACCAGGATCAAAATGAAATAGGTCGCTCAATTGATACACTTTACCGTGCTCATCAACCTTATCATCCACGAGTTCAGACAGTCTCGCTTTAAATGCCTCAATCGCATCAAACAGAAACACCTGCGCCTTCCTTAATAAAACTTCCTCTTCATTTCGGCAACTACCCAACACAGCATTGTCCGCCATATTAATCGCTAAATCCTTCACCAAGGTTGACGATAACGTTTCTAGGCAAAATGTTTCTTCAATCGTAGGATTTATATCGATATACAACACCCCGTACTGAATAGCTTCTTGCTGTTGTTCTATATGGCAAATAACGGCCGTTCCTTCTAGCAACTTATGGCCAAACGATATGCGAATATCAAGCTTTTGCGATAACGCTAGTTGTAGTGCGCTAGTAGAGAATGCCAAGCCATTAAAACTAATATCAATCGGCACACAGTCTATGAATTCAAGATGATCATTAAGACCATGTTTTCGGACTTTTATTTGCAAATTAGACAAATGAAGTCGCTGTTCATTGCGGCGGTTCTCAGTGTGTTTATTCATTTCCAATTCCATAAAAAAACCTCTCCGACCAAATAGCCCGGAAAGGTTCTAAATTTTTACTGGCTAAAATTAGCCCTGGAAGCAAAGTTGGTTATACGTTGCTGTGGGACCATAAGCAGCTGACGTGCCGGCTCTTACCGAACCTGTATTAGCTACGCCATCATCCACTTTCGTATCAATAATTAGAGCATTTGCCCCATTAACATTATTTGCACAAAACAGCACACCTCTCATACCCCACTGGGCATCATCTATAGAAATTATGCCACCAAGTGCATGAGTTGGCCTTGAATTTCCTGTTCCTTTAATGATACCTGCACCTCTTAAGTGATCGTAAAACTCTGTTCTTTCACCACCAGTAATTCTGCCATTACCATTACCATTAGCCATTCCTGCCACACCCGCCAAATGTGTTGTTGCTCTATTATCATCACCAGGCAGTGCTTGGTAGCGATCACGGTAGGTATGCATCGCGGCAGAGAGCCCATTCATATCATTAATAAAATTCTTAATCTCGGCGTTCTTGATCATTTCTTGGCCTTTAAGCACGCCACCAAGAAGTAAACCGATAATAACCAGTACTATCGCTATCTCTACTAGAGTAAAACCACTTTGTTTATTCATATTCATGTTGTTGCCTTTCGCTTTCATCTATTTAGTCAAATCAAACTTGTTTACATAAAATGTAGTACATAAAATTTAAAATACAAGTTAATTACGGTAATTTACCTGCAGACACCATTTTCCCCATTAACGTATTTAAATTTACCCAGTCCACTAAATCATCAAAACCTGAGCCATTAATGCTCGAATAGTCTTTATCCACGTAATTTGGGTCATTATCACTATTCTCTAGTTCTTCCGCATCAGCTGTACCTGCCCAATTTTTACCGTGGGAAACAATAATAGCAGGCACATTTCCAACCACCAAATTACCACTAGTAGCAGCATCTCTGACAGTAATGTCACCCGTGTCCGTTAAAATAAAAGCCGTTTTAAATGTTGGTGAAATTCTGTATGTAAAATGTCGCCCCCAAGCATCGTATCGCCCAATTCCAAGTGTCACCCAAGGAACAAACCCCCTTGTTTGGGAACAGTTTGCAACACCAGCACTAGGGCTTGTATCGGCTAAAGCTCTGTTACTAGGGCAAGGTAAGGAGCCATTAATAATGGCATAACCAACCATTGCCTCCTTAATTAATTCAATATTTTTTTTGCTTTCTTTTCGATCCATATTTTCTTGTTGAACTTGCAATGGCCCCATTATGCCACCAATAATCAAGCCAAAAACCAACAACACAATAGCAATCTCAACTAGGGTAAACCCTTGATTATTTTTGACTTTTTTATATAATTTTTTCATTATGTAGCTTTGCTTTATGGCACAGGCTTTTCATTAATTTGGAAAGTGGCTGAATCAATCACCACGTAGTCAAAAGGCAGCCCATAGGAATCACGTAAAGGCTTAATTCCCACGGTTTTCCAAGGAAGCTCACCTATACTTAAGGTGTCACTTTCACCATCGCTGTCAGTATCGGCACAAGGGAAACCATTACAAGCCCCACCTACCCTAATTTTATAGCCTTTTACAGCCTCACTTGCTCTGGCCAACAACTGAATGATTTTTTTGTCATTTTTTACCGTTCTACTTTCTCTATCAATACCCGCCATCAAAACACTGGCAATTGTTAAGGCTAACACCAGCATAATGACCAATAATGCGGCACCCGTTTGCTTTTTGAGAGCTGCTTGTTTATTTATCGAACGCTTCACTGATTCGCCCTTGGTCTAATGCGATTTTTTGACCTGGTTTTAGAGAAATTTCATTTACCATCTCGTTAATTTGAATGGATACGGTTCCATTACGTTCATCAATTTTTTGCACTCTAACGGCTGAATTAATATCGGGTTGTTGAACTTGTTTTTGATTGACCCAATACGTCGCTTTGTTCTTATGATCTCGGCTTTTAAAGTAGAAGCCATTAAGTGTTATGCTACTAACAGCATCAACCTTACCTTCAGTTATTTGATTATTGGCGCGTTTAAAGTCTAGTTTTGCTCGCTCACCCACACTAAAGAACAAATCTCCCAAAGGGTAGGCGGGTAAACACATACTGCAGGTAACAATAACAAATGCATAACGAAAGTTATTCATTAAAAGAACTCCTCAAAAAAACCTTCGCTTTCAACATTATCAATATCATCTACCTTTTTCACCGTATACCAATTAAGGGTGCATTTAAGGCTGATTGTGGGGCTCAATTCATTTTCTTTAACCACTTCCAGCCTTGCTAACTGACAAGCATTTATATCAAATAAATTTGGCGCCCTTAACAAGCTGTTTTTTATACTTAAAAAGTCACCTTCGTGTAACAGTAACGCGTCTATTTCCATCTGGGTTTCGTATAATCCCATCTCTTCACTAAATTCATCGCCAATAAAATCAACCTTCTTTTGTGGTTTTATTGAATATTTAAAATCTGTTAATTTTAATTTTTCTACCGTTTCTTTAAGCTCTTCACCCCACCTTAACCGGTCTTCTTCACCATAAAACCTCTTTTGCTTTGCAGCTTGAAAGGCCTTTCCCATGTTTTCTAATATATCCCGACTATCCAATAAATCGGAATATTCATTATCTAACGTTGTCTGCTGAGTTAGTAAGCTTGAATATTCTGACTCTACCGTAGCAAACTTGTAATAAAATACCGCAACGACAGCTAGCGCGAACAAAACACCTAGCACTAGCCGAGTTAGTTCAGCTTTATAAGGTTGTAGCCGTTGTAGATACGTATTCATAACACCAACCTCAATGAAAAATCGACATATTCAGCAATACTTGAGTTGTTGCCTATGGTCTCAGAGATTTCAGCAGTACTACTGGTATCAATAGCGCTTTTTTCTCTAATAACAGATTCTATGTCGGCTTCTTGTTGAAGCGCCTGCATAAAGCCGTCTAAGCGATTTAAAATCACTCTATCTGTCATCTTTCTCGGAAACCCTATGGTAAGAAGTACGCGTCTGTCAGCTTTGGCATTTTCATAAAATGAAGCCGCATTATTATCACCTTCTTGAGATACCAGTGTTTGATCTAAACCAACCACCTTAATAACCAAATTTGGAAATCCTTTCAATGCACTTGATATGCTATTTAATGCTTTATCCATAGTCTGGTTGTTATTAACAATAACATTTTGCAAATCCACCACTTGCTTGATAAGGCTTGGACTTAAATCAGCCGTATAAATCACCTCTTCGACGTCCTGTTTTTCTTGCGTTAAACGTGCAATATTAATGGACATATCGTCAACATGGCTCATCATCTTAGCTGTACTCCACCACAATCCAGATGAAAAAACTAACGCCAACAGCACAACACTAACGGCCGTTAAGTTTAATACCCTTTTATGCTTTAACTGTACAACCGGCTCACATAAGATTTGGGGTCTAAAATGAGGCGTGAGCGACCTTTCAATAAGTAACTGAGCCAATAATTCAGCATAAGATGAAAATTCAGTTTTTCCAATCAAGCCTTTCTTTTTGGCAAGTTGGGAAAGATCCGCGTATTTAAACTCAATATTCGCGTGCCCTTTATGTTCAATAAGCCGCGATGCTTCATACTCATTAAGGGCCGTAATAACCTGTAATGGTTGATTATTATCTATGTAACGAGCACCCATCAAGAAATGTTGCATTCGTTCAATTTCATCGAACAGCTGCTTAAATTCATCACCGTCATCTTTTGTTGAAACTCTAACAACTCGGCTTAACACTAATTCATTATCTTTATAGAATGACTGACGGTAAGATCGTTTATCATCGCCTCGATCCAACACACGGGAAATCATCAAGAATTGATCCACATTAGGTAATACATTGATAACTTCTCTGCCCAATATAGCAACAGAAAATATACCTTCAACGTATAACTTGTTATCGACCAAACAATTAATGACGCTTTGAACTTGTGGTGAAAGTTGCACACCCACCATCAAAAATACATCATCTTTACGTCCCTCTGTTTCTCTCTTTATATGCTTTTTCCAAAAAAGCTCTGAATCAGAGAATACCGTTTTCGCCTTCCTAGTAATTAACAACTCTCTATCTTTCCTAGAAACATGGGGTATCGACTCTTGCTTTATTTCTTCACCCAACACATCTAAAACAACTTTGATACTATGAGAAACACCTATTTCAAGGAATTGCTCAAATTTGCTTATGCAATCAGCGTCATTTAACTGGCAACGAAATTTAACCGATAAGTCACCCTCAGCGGTATCGCTAAATACTAGATAAGAGTCCGTTAAGTAAAGAATGTGCGAGGCTTCCATTAGACGTCTATCGCCCCAATTAGGTCGTAAATTGGTCCTAATACAGACATCATAACCCAACCTAAAATAACCCCTAAAATAACCGTCATCGCAGGCTCGATCATACTTTGAACTTTTTCAATCGAGTCGTTGACATCACGGTTAAGGAAGTAACTTACATTTTCTAATGATTTGTCTAAGCCGCCTGTTTTCTCTCCTACCCGAACCATACGTAATACTAGCGGTGGAAATAAACGGGTACGTTGAAACGCATCAGAAATGGTCGCTCCTTCAGTCACTTGATCACGAATGAACCTGATTTCTTTTGCAACATAAGCATTATCAACAACGCCTTCCGTTATTTTAAGCCCATCCATAACGCCCAGCCCTGCTTTATAAAGTAGGGCAAAATTGGTCGCAAAACGAGCCAAAATAATTTTATGTAAAACACCGCCTATCCAAGGCATATTTAAAATATTTTTATCAAAAATATAACGCGCCTGTACACTTCTGTTAATGCTTATTTTAATTAGCAAAAATACTAATACAGGCGTCATTAAAATCAAATACCAATAGCTAACAAAAACATCTGACACGGCAATAAGGGCCAAGGTATGAATCGGCAATTCACCACCCATATTGCTTATAAAGCCAACCATCTGTGGAACAAGATAAATCATCATAAAACATAAAACACCAAGCACCACCGCACCAACAAAGGCGGGATACATAAGTAATTTTTTGGTTTGGGAAATCAATTCATCTTGCCATTTGAGCGCTTCTTTCATTTCGCCAAACATCGTTGCAAGTTGGCCACTTTTTTCACCTACAGCAACTAGCTTTTGCATCAAGTTTGTAAAAATATTAGCCTCCGTTGCCATTGCTTCCGATAAGCTACTGCCACTTTCAATTTTACTTATTAACGAGTTCACCACATCTTTTAATTGACACGACTCCAACCCTTCTMYAAAGTCTKTCARTGACTCGATAAGTGGAACGCCYGCAAGTAACATTTGYTCCATATGAATAAAATAGTCTATTAGRTCTCGCCKAGTTACCTTGCGCCTACCCYTAAAYATTGAAACCGTWGCTTCCTTRGCRGAAATCAGYTCACAGCCCACTCGGTTCAGYTTAGACTCAAGGTCATACAAGTTAAGTGCATCTTGWGTGCCCTTTACAATCTGRCCATCATYTCGTATAGCCTTRTAARCAAAACTAGCCATTTCAATCRGTTAATCTYGACGTTAAATCAACAACACGTGACAGCTCATCCAACGTRGTTTGACCTTTYATAACGTGAATCACYCCATCATCAGCCAAGGACCTAAAGCCTTTTTCTTTKGCRAGTTTTAAAATGTCGCGCTGTGAGGCTTTCTGTAAYACCAGTTCATCTAAATCCGCATCCATTCGAAGAATTTCTAATAGCGCAATCCGCCCCTTGTAACCCGTTTCATTACAATGCCTACAACCTTTTGCCGCATATAAACTTGTAACTGCTCCAGCAGCCTTACCCAACAGCTTTTTTTCAAGTTCTGAAACGCTCGCTTCTTCTTTACAGCGAACACATAGTTTTCGTATAAGTCGTTGTCCGATAATACCAATAATATTTCCTGAAATAATATCTGGCAAAACGCCCATATCTAACAATCTAGGGAAGGAGCCAACAGCAGAATTTGTATGTAATGTAGAAAAGACTTGGTGACCAGTCATCGCTGCCCTAAACCCCATTTCTGCAGTTTCAAGATCACGGATCTCCCCCACTAAAATAATGTCAGGGTCTTGACGCATTAACGAACGAATACCATCGGCAAAGCCCATTTTTGAAGAGCCAATAGACGATTGCCTGATAAGCCCTAGTGGGTATTCAACTGGGTCCTCCAACGTCATAATATTGACCGACTCATTATTCAAGTAGCTCAACATTGAATATAAGGTGGTCGTTTTACCGCTACCCGTTGGCCCCGTTACTAGAATAAGCCCTTCTGGGCGTGCCATCATTAACTTCAGTAAATTTCTATTGTCTTCAGCCAGATCAAGTTTCTCCAGCGGAATAATAGACTTTTCCCGATCTAAAATCCTTAATACAAAGTTTTCACCATGCAATGTTGGTTGGGCAGCCACCCTAAAATCAATAGGCTTACCGGCAACCTTCAAACTAATCCTGCCATCTTGAGGCGCACGCGTTTCTGCCAAATCCATATTCGACATCACCTTAAGCCGTATTACGATTGAAGACCAATATTTATCATGCAAACTACGTACTTGATGCAGCACCCCGTCAATTCGATAGCGTATCCTTAGAAAGCCTTCTTCGGGCTCAAAATGGATATCGGAAGCGCCTCGTTTAACTGCATCGGTCAAAAATGCATCTACCAAACGTACCAGAGGATGCGAATATTCTGCAGAATCAATACGCTGCTGACCTGCTTCATAATCACCGGTTTCAATTTCTTGCAAAATGCCATCAATTGACAATTCATATCCATAGAATTGATCAATATTAGCTTCAATTTCTTTTGCCCCAGCTAATACAGGCTCAACTATAACATCGACTGGAACCGCAGCTTTTATACGGTCTAATGCCATAATATCAAAGACGTCTGCCATCGCTAGCTGCAGCACTTTAGTTTCTTTATTATATTCACAAGGAAGAACCCTACACTGCATCGAAAGCTTCTTATCAATTAGCTCAACGGCTTCAGCATCTGGTACTATCTGACTTAAATCAATACTAACCTGGCCGCTTTTTTCACCCAGCACTTCTTTTAAAAGTGACTCAGTTAAAAACCCCAAATCAATCAGAACTTTACCAATTTGGCCTTTAACCTCTTTTTGCTCTTGAAGCGCTATTCGCAACTGGTCGGTCGTAATAATACCCATTTCAACAAGTCGGTCTCCAATCCGTTTTACTGGCTTTTGCTCACTCACCAAGCGCCTCCAGTTCATTAATACGACGACCTATTTGTTGACTATTTAAACCTTGAATTGAACTAGAACCAAGTTTTAACACTTGCTTATAAAAATTTATTGCCGCCGCATATTTCCCCATACGGTCCAGACTAACTGCCAAGTTATAAACATAAATAGCACTACTGTTATCTAAACTGAATGCCTTGAAGTAATACGACTGTGCTTCAGACCATTTACCTTGTTTAGCTAACTCATGCCCTATAGAAACTAGTATTTCCGGTTGGTTCTCAAACTTGCTATTCATACTCTTTAGAGAACTTGTTTTCTCTATCGGTGATACATTCTGGAAGGTGTATAACATGCCTAATTGAGCCGTTTTGTTTGAAGCATCCTGAGCTAATACTTCCTTATAAATAACTCTAGCTTTAACGAGGTCATTATTGTGTGACGCTATATGAGCCAAACCTAATTTTGCATCTATTTGATTTGGATAGCGCCTTAATATCTCGCTATACAGTACCCCCGCTTGCGAAAAATTATTATTTTTTAATGCTAAATACGCCTTATTAAGCCGTGTCAACATACTGCGAGAAAATGATTTTTTGGTTATCGTAATACCAGAGTGCGTTTCTAATGGTGTATCCTCCACTACTTTTTTATTATTAAAGGAAGCACCTCCTGGATCCATCAGTAGCTTTTCAACTTTGGATACAATACCCGGCTCAACAACAACCATTATTTCTTCTGTCGCTCGGTTATTTACCACGGCCTGTTCTAGTTGCTGATCTTCAACAAAGCTGCTTGAATTAGATATTCCGCCAAACTTAACCACCTCAGCATCATCGACAGGCCAGAAATACAATACTACTGCCAACACCAATAATAATATTAAAACACCGACCAGTGCCAACTCCTTTTCCTTTGCAGGTAATTTACTTGATTTTTCGCCTACTGCAAAAACATTTAGTGCTGGCGCAATTGGTTGAGTTGCTTGAGCCTTAACGTATTGAACTTGTACGGTATCTATAGCCAAATCGCTCTCTAACTTCGCTGAAGCTAACACCGGCTTTTCTGTCGGAGAAGTGTTATTACCACCCTCATACAAACGTTTATCTGGTTCAACAAGTCTTTCAGCTGCGATAACTGCAGGATCGGCTAGCGAAGACTCATTTTCTTCAGCTGCAATCACCGTATCTATCTCATTTACTGGTGACTCTTCAATAGAGCCTTCAATAGTTACAACGCGGTTATCTTCTGCAATAGGTCCCTTATCGTCAACCCGCTCTTTTGTCTTCTCTGCTTGTTTTAAGGCATCTAATAACAGGCTCATTAATTTGCCCCAACGTTCTCTTTGCTTGAGTTGTTTAAAAAGCGTTTATAACTAGCAAATTTCCCTTCAAGTGTAGGTAGTTTGGCAACAATTGGTTTTAAAAAAATAACCAATTCAGACTTTGAAACCTTATCGTCTCGATAACTAAAGAAGTCACCGATAACTGGAAGTTTTGACAAATGAGGCAGGCCATCAGTACTTTTGCTACGGCTGTCTTGCATCAAGCCCCCTATCACAGCAACATCACCACTTCTTACCCGCAAAATAGTTTCGATCTCTCTAACGGAAATCTCAGGAATTAAATTTTCAACGTCTCCCAAAGCAGGATTAGGGTCGCGTACGAACCGTAAAATTCTAGAAATTGTTGGCCTAACGTTCAAAGTGATTTCTTCTTCAGGCGATATCTGTGGAGTAACACTCATAACCAATCCAACTGGCACAGTATGCACTTGGGATTCGAATGTTCGTGTAACCAAGCCATTATCGGCAATATCTGTTTCAACATCTATTGTAAAATAAACTCGATTATCAACTACTTTTAACAATGCTGTT
>NVSW01000029.1 GCA_002401365.1 Piscirickettsiaceae bacterium
GGCGCCATGATCTGACGTGTTACCCACAATGCCGCCCCAAGCAGGTGCCGCGCAATCAATCCAAAGTTTGTAGCCTTTTTCTTGAATGTAATTGTATAAGTCGTAATAGCTCACGCCCGGTTCGACAATCGCGTAGCCGTGTTTTTCATTCACCTCAATAATGCGGTTCATGCGTTTTAAATCCAGCACAATGTAGCCGGGCTTACGTGGTGCTGCGCCGCCGTAGGCAAAGTTTTTGCCAGTAGAAATGGTCCAAACAGGAATTTTATATTGGTTAACGACGGCAAGAATTTGTTGAATCTCTTCGAGCGTTTTGGGTGCTACTGCGGCGGACGGTGCAAAGTCCTCGTCTCTGGTTGTGTTGTACGGGTCACGGTAGCTGCGTAGCTCTTTTATATCGTCAGTAAAAACAAATTCATCACCGATAATTCTTATGATGTCTGCGATAGCGCCATTAAATTGTTCAAGGCTAATGCCTGGTGGAAGTGGTTTATTCATCTGTTTTAACGAGTAGCTGGATTAGATGGAACAAAAAGCCAAGAGACGAGCACCTGATTGTCTGTTGCTGACTGTGTTGAGCTTAAGGCGGTGTTGCTTGCAGGTTGTTGACTGTTTAATACGGCCAAATTATCGGCTAACCAAACAGGCCATTTTTTTTTGGCGTTGGCAAGAGCGTCTGCTAATAAAGGTGCTTTATCTGTACTGCTAGATACCCGATGCGTTAACTGCGTTGACGCACTGGTATGGGTGGCAGAATAGGCGGTGATATATCGGTGTTGAGCAGCCAGTTGTTGCAAAACGAAAAAATCTGAATCACGCGTTATGCCGCTAACCCAGCCATTCACATGGTCGCTGCAAAATGTGTTGAAGGTATCAAAGTGCTGGCCAATATCAAGGCCAACGACTGATGCCTGCTCGCTGAATTGTTCAGCAAACAGCGCTGAATCAGGTGATGTCTCATCAGCAAAAATTAGCACAGGTTGTTGGTCTTGGCTTATATGCGTTATTGATAGCGCGAGTGATGCAGGTGCTAATAACGCCGCATTTGCAGCAAGGGTGGTTTTCAGAAAAGTTCGTCTGCTAAGCACAGTGTCTCCTAATAAATATGTTGTTCTGTAGGGCAGGTGCCCTGTTTATTATTTAATGCCTTGCCAGCGTTTAACGCAATCGATGTTGCTAATATCCAAGGTGTCTAATACGCGCCCAACGGTGTGGTTAACGATATCGTCGATGGACGTGGGGCGGGTATAAAATGCCGGCACCGGTGGCGCAATAATGGCGCCCATTTCAGATAAGGTCGTCATGTTTCGTAAATGCACGAGGTTGAACGGTGTTTCTCGAACCATTAAAATAAGCTTACGGCGCTCTTTTAGAATGACATCGGCAGCTCGTGAGACTAAGTTATCAGCAATGCCGTTGGCGATACAGCCCAGTGTTTTCATTGAACACGGCGCAATCACCATGCCGTGGGTAATAAACGAACCGCTGGATAAGGTTGCGCCAATGTCTTTTGGGCTATGAACAACGTCGGCCAGAGCCGCAATGGCCTGTTTGTCCATGCCCAATTCATATTGCGCGGTTAGCGCACCGGCGTTTGATAACACTAAGTGTGTCTCAACGTCATCGACCGTTTGCAGAATCTCCAATAAACGAGTACCGTAAATAGCCCCCGTGGCCCCCGTGATGGCGATAATGATTTTCTTTTTCATGCAATGATGGTGGTTGGAGTTAATCTGAAGGTTATAGTTAAACATTAAACCCGTCAATATAAAGTGAGACCAATATGACTGAACGCACAGTTTCTTTAGCAGAAAAAAAATCCATCATCATCGATTTTCTTCAACGCTGTAATCATTACAGCGATAAAATGCTGGAAAAATACCAAAGCCCGTTAACGCAAGAGGCGCCACAGAAGGTTCATGACTGGACTATATATAAAGAATTTAATGAATATGCAATCAATGAGTTAAATAGTGACGATTTAGATGATTGGTTCAAGTGATTTTACTAAATGATAAAAATCAAAGAAAGTTAATGAAATGATAAAATTTATGGTTTAGTCTTACCATAACGTTTTAATTTGGTTGACGTGATTAATGGTGAAGAAAACAGACTTTAACTACCCTTCAAGCGATGATTTAAAAAGTCATCTTCGTTTTTCGCCCGAGACGGGACATATCTGGTTAGGCGAGCAGCGCATGCTACTGATACACAGCGAAGCGATGGGTTCTATGCGGCGCGAGTTGATCGAAACGATGGGCATGGAACGAGCAAAAGGTATTATTATGCGCACCGGGTATCAGTCCGGTGTTGAAGATGCAAAACTCGCTAGGCAATTACGCCCCGATGCCAGCGAAATAGATCAATTCTTAGTCGGCCCACAACTGCACCAACTAGAAGGTATTGTTCGTGTAACACCTATTAAATTCGAGCTTAATTCTAAAAAGAAGCAGTTCTATATGGAGTTACGCTGGGAAAACTCTTATGAAAGCGAAGTGCACCAAAAGGCATTTGGCGTATCTGATGACCCTGTTTGTTGGATGGAGGTAGGCTATGCCTCAGGTTATAGTTCGGAGTTTACAGGGCAGGCGATTATATTTTCTGAGCAGGCTTGTCGTGCCTGTGGCAACGATAGTTGTTTGATTATTGGTAAGCCAGCTGCTGATTGGCAAAATATTGAAGAACTCACGCAGTACTACCAAGCGGATAGTGTTGTTGATCAAATGCTTGATTTACGAGATGAAGTGGTGAGCCTTAGGTCATCGCTAATGGAGCAAGAAAAACAAGACAGTCATATTATAGGCGTGTCTAAACCCTTTAAAGATGCGTTTGGCTTATTAGAAAAAGCAACGCAGGGCCCCGTAACGGTTCTTTTGCTCGGTGAGACAGGCGTAGGAAAAGAGCTGTTTGCGCGCTCTTTGCACCGTAAAAGTTGTAGAAACGAAAACCCATTTATAGCTGTTAATTGTGCGGCTATACCAGATGATTTATTGGAGGCCGAGTTGTTTGGCGTGGATAAAGGTGCTTATACAGGCGCTCATCAATCACGAGAGGGCCGTTTCGAGCGAGCTAATGGAGGTACTCTTTTCTTGGATGAAATTGGTGATCTTTCTTATTCTGCGCAAGCAAAATTATTACGTGTGCTACAAGAAGGTGAAATTGAGCGAGTGGGGGGCGTAAAAGTAATAAAGGTTGATGTGCGTGTGGTGGCGGCTACGCACGCCGATTTGCTTGAAAAAATTGATAAAGGTGAGTTTAGACGTGACTTGTTTTATCGGCTTAATGTCTACCCAATCAGTGTCCCTCCGTTAAGAGATCGGCAATGTGATATTGCCTTGTTAGCAAATAGTTTTATTGATCAATATAAAATAAAGTACCACAAAGAAGTCAAAGGTATTACGCACCACGCTATGGCGCAGTTGGAAGCGTATCAATGGCCGGGCAATATTCGTGAACTTGAGAATATTATCGAAAGAGGCGTTTTGCTTTGTGATAATGGTAGCAAAATAGAATTGCAGCATTTGTTTGCGATGATGGATGTGGAACAAGCGACGGAGTCAGTGGTTGATGAAAGTGGCCAACTAAAAACGGTAAACAATGGCGTATACAATCAGTTTGTAGAAATGTTTTTTGAAGCCCAGAACAATTTGTTTGAAATTGAAAAAACGATTTTGCAAGAATCGGTCAATCGTGCCCGCGGTAACTTATCAAGTGCTGCGCGCTCAGTAGGCATGACGCGCCCACAACTAGCATATCGTTTGGGTAAAATAGAAAAAGAAAGCTAGCTGTTGTAACCGGCTAATGGTTAAATGGTTGCCTATTGTGCATCACGGTACTGTCGCGGGCTGATGCCAAACCAACGTTTAAAGCTACGCCGGAAATTTGCGGGGTCTTGATAACCAAAAATCACCGATAAGGCATTAATAGATACGCTGCTGCGACGAAGATAATTCGCAGACTGAAATGCATACACTTCATCCTTAATGGTTTGGAATGAGGTGTTTTGTTTTTTAAGTTGGCGTATTAACGTTCGGGAAGATATATTCATTGCTTGGGCTACGTATTTCAAGGTTAGGGTATGACCTAAGTGGTTGGAAATATAATCATACACATCGGTATATATATTCGTATTGCGTTGTAGTTGATGTGCCGACTCTTGGCACTGTTCTAGTGCTAATTCGAACATTTGCTTGTCAGCACTTGGGTTGATAGTATCTTTTAATGCGATTGGCAAACGAATTTCAAGGTAATGTGCATCAAAATAAACGGGGCAATGAAAGAACTTAGCATAGCTCTTGGCATAATTTGGTGCCGAGCTATTGATATATAGTTCACCTTCGCTCATTGCCCTGCCTAAAATGAACTCGATGACATGTTGCAACAGCATCAACATAGCCTCAACAAATATCATATGCGCTCCCTTAAGGTTTTTGGTGAGGGTGAGTCGAATGATGTATTGGTCACCGAAACTCATGGGTTTGTATAAGACAAAAGGGGTGCGAATATGGCTATAACGCTGAAAAATATTAATGGCATCTGCCAATGTGGGACTGTTGATTGCGGCCCAACCAACAGAACCGTGTGTTGACGGGTGAAGTAAAGAGCCTAGCAATAAGCCAATGGCAGGGTTTTTGGTTATTTTTCTGGTGTTTAATATAGCGGTTACAAACTGATCTAACGATACCGTGTCGCTTTCTTGCAATTGCTCAACAGATAGTCCTGTTCCGCGTAAAATGTCAGCGGCTGAAATATCTTCGTTAGCCAGTGCTCGAATAGCCATTTGGATATAGTTAACGGGTAATGTTTTTGGCAACGACATTTTTTTTAGGCACCTGGCAGACATCGACGCTTGTAAGTGTCACTTATTGACACTATCCTGTCAAATAATGACACTTCATGTCTTGTTGGGAAGCTGTTTAAATAGTATTGATAAAATGAGATTTTTGCACGAGAGTCAGTTTTCGTGAGAGCACCAACAGTAGGCGCTTTAGGCGAGGCAAAAAGAGGCGAAAAAGCGCAGTTTACAAGTGTAAATGAGCATTTTGAGCCTATTTTTAACGCTGTTATCGCGGAAAGTGGACTCGTGCAAAGGTCTCGGATTATCAATATTGATGCAATAAAAAAGCTCCAGTACTACTCAGTACTGGAGCCTTAATGTAAAACACTAGGTCCGGAGCCGAACATTTGAACGTGTTTTAGCAGGATTTTGAATCCTGTGTACTAGTCTCTAACGACTAAGAATTACTGATAGAGAAAGATTTAACGAATTCAGCCTTGCTGATTTTGTCGTCTTGGTCTGTATCTATGGCATTCCAGCTATCTGCTACTGTGACGGAAGCATCGCCTTCCTGTCTGTTTAAAAAGCCATCTCCGTCAACGTCTAATGTTTTCCATAATGCTTCAACGTCTGAGCTTCCAGTAACTGTTTCTGTCATTAGTTGGCCAGCCAATGCTGCTGATGAAAGTAATGCCATTAATGATGCAATAAGTACTTTGTTCATAATATTTCCTTAATTTAATTAAAATGTGTTGAATTTAATCAACAATCAATACATAGCAAACGGTAGGCCAACTTTTTAAATAATTTTTAACTGTTTGTTTTCTTTAATGAATAATTAAAAAAATTAAATTATTTGAATAAATTTATAGTAAAGAACCATAATAATGTCTCCACTGCCCGACAGTTAAATAATAAGTTGTTAGGGTTAAATGTAAAAACCAATGTCTTTGCGTTGATGATTTATTTGGTAAATTATTGATAACACAAACTATTTTTGAATAATACGCAAGGCTGAAATAGGTGTGTTAACTGTCGCTAGACAACGACAATGCAGATTATGGAAAGCTTTAGGCAATAAAAAAGACCTAGCCCGAAACGAACTAAGTCTTTGTTATTCAATGGTGCCTAGGGCCGGAATCGAACCGGCATGGCCGTTAAAGCCGCGGGATTTTAAGTTATTTGCGTCCTTCTTTGAAGTTCTTTGTTATTCTTGTTTAAACAACCACTTATCAAGCATTTAGAATACTTGTTCTTTGAGGTTTATTGCAATAAATGGTGCGTTTTTGCCGTAATGTGTCTACTATACGTCTACTTTTAGAATCAAGTAACACAAAAGGGACACAAAAATGCCTCATCTAAAACTTTCAAAGAAGATAGTAGACAGCATCAAATCACCAGCACTAAAAGAAGGCGGTAAACCATCACAGGAATTTTACCGTGATACGGAACTTACAGGCTTTGGTTTGAAAGTAACCAATACAGGAAACAAGACCTATATTGTTGAAACACGTATTAATGGAAAACCCAAACGAATAACCMTTGGAAAGCATGGTCACCTGACAACCGAGCAAGCCCGAAARCAAGCMAAAATTYTGTTAGGTGARATAGCACARGGGCAAGACCCTATTGCTAATAAACGTGATAAGAAAGTTCAAGCCGTGACACTTCGTGAATGCTATAAGGAATACCTGATTACTCGGCGCAACCTCAAACCTAATACGTTAGTAGATTACAAACGATGTATTGAAGGTTCTCTCGAAGACTGGCTGGGTAAACCCGTCACAGCTATTAGCAAGGATATGGTTGAACAACGACACCGAAAGCTAGGTAGTAGAAGTCATGCTAGAGCCAACAATACAATGCGAGTATTACGTGCACTTTTGAACTTTGCAATGGAGCGTTATGAAGACAATAAGGGTAATGGAATCATCCAGATAAACCCTGTTAATCGCTTAAGCAGTACTCGCGGATGGTATGAAGTAAAACGTCGTCAAACTCTACTCACTCCAACACAACTAAAACCTTGGCATGAGGCAACATTAAAACTTAATCGGGAAGTCACACGCGACTACCTACATTTTTTATTATTTACAGGTCTTCGCCGCTCAGAGGCCACCGGACTCAAATGGGATGATGTGAATTTTGATGAAAAGAGCTTTATTATTCCTGATACTAAAAACAAAGAGCCTCATCGTCTACCCATGTCAGACTTTCTTGAGGACCTATTGAAGCGGCGTTACCGCCAAGCTGAGAAAATATGGGTGTTTCCCTCTCCTATTACCGACGGACCATTGAAAGAGCCAAGAACAGCTCTTTCACGAGTCATTATGTATTCTGGTATTCAGTTTACACTGCATGATTTAAGACGAACATTTATCACGATTGCTGAAAGCTTGGATATACCTGCTTACGCTCTAAAGAGATTACTCAATCATAAGTTTTCGAATGACGTAACTGCAGGATATATTGTTCCAAACACTGAACGCCTACGCATTCCTATGCAGCAAATTACTAATTACATCATGGAGAAAATAAAGGAATGATTCACAACCTAGATGCCTTCGCAGAATTCAACCCATTAACTGATAAACTCCCAAGCAATTTAGAATGGGAAATCGGCTATGTTCAACAACATGCTTTGCAACATTTGCCAGATAACATGACGATTGAAGACCTGAATGCTGGTCTAGAAATACTATTTCAATTGAGTCTTAAAAATAGCATTAATGCCATGCTCGAGCACTATGAAAAAGATGCCAATCGTTTCCAGGATACTGGACTATTTACAACGCCAGCATTCGAGCATTTTCTTTGTACTGACTGTTTCAAGGAGGGCGAAAGACAAAATGGAGAAAAATATTTTTGGTCGCAGGTCTTCGCGGTAGCTGCACTGGCATGCCTAAGTGATTATGTAACCCTGTCACTTAATACAGTTCACACGTTTCAGCCCGGTGAAAGTATTGCTGCTCAAATTAATAACCAACGTGATGATACTTACCAACTCCAAAAACCTGAACTAAAAATTGATGCCGTGGAGTACTTGGGATTCGCAAGATTATTCAACGATCGGCACACGCGAATTAATAGCGATAAACGACGTGGAGAAACGGTTAGCCGTAAGAAACTTAAAAATTACCATGAAGTTAAATTTTTTATGGTTGAGCAATACAACGCTTTGATAAAGCCAATAAGCAATCGAAAAGCAGCCAAGATCATCTTTGAGTCTATGGAAGAGAAACAGCGCTCCCAAATGGCTAACGAAGATCCAGAGCAACAATTAAACATTTGGCTAGGTCAAGCTCAAAAAAATAAGCTCGCTGGGCAAAATAAGCTCCCTAAATTTGAATGGTAAACCTCACCTACTTATATTTTAAGTACTTGAAATATATTCCAAGTACTTAAAGGATATCTACCAGTAACAAAATCAAAGAAAATTTTCTCCAACGATTTCAAAGGAGAAAATAATGTCGATTTTACTTACCACCAAACAAGCAGCCAATTTCTTGGCTGTAAGCGCTGCATTTCTAGAACGTGACCGATGGGCCGGGGCACGTATTCCTTTCATTAAACTAGGCACCCGTTCCATTCGATACCGTGAAGAGGATTTAGAAAATTACATTCAACAACAAGTAAGGTTCTCGACATCAGAAGAGGGCTATTAAATGACTGCCCCCGCATTACCTTGGCAAATTACCCGAGATGATCAACTGCATTGGCAAGACTGTTTGAATGCAATCCCTTTCGAATTTCGCTGGAAAGCCAAGTCTGAAGCATCTGCAATGAATCGATTTGATGGGAATTATTTTTTACTTAATCTTAAAGAAGCTGCAAATGTTGGGGGTGCGCCGCTGATTTATTCTGATGACGAAATCCAACAAACAGCAAAACGGTGTGCGGAGGATTTGTCTAGGCGTTTAGCTAGTTTCAGTACTGATATTAGCCTATCTGTAAATATGGCTCGTAATTACTTAAAGAAATGGGGTATCCAAGTTTCACGAAACTTCTTAAAGAAAACACCACCCGAAAATTTCTTAAGAAGAACAACATGCGATTTATGGTGGCGTCGCCAATTAAGAAAAATTCACGGCCGAAAAGCAGAGCAAATTGGTATTGATCTTGGTCTGGTTCGAAAGAAAACTGGGGGCTATTGCTCAGATTTTGCATTACAACGCCGTCGTGACCAATTGTTAAGAAATAATACCTTATTAGAAAAACTTGAGGCTGAAAATCAAGATGGTCAAGTGTATGCACTTGATGAACTTGCAGCGTTGGGAGTATCAAACCCAAGCATCAAGCGCAGCGAGTTAATGGTGAGAATGCGCGGGTTTGAAGATTATGCAAATGGAGAGGGGCATGAGGGAGAGTTTTACACTATCACTTGCCCATCAAGGTTTCATTCGCACATGTTAAAATCGGGTAAACGTAACCCTAAATACGACGGATCGACCCCACACAATGCCCAAAAATATTTAAGTACGGTTTGGTCTAGAATCAGGGCCAAACTTAATCGGGATAATCTGCCAGTTTATGGATTTCGTGTTGCAGAACCTCATCACGATGGTTGCCCGCATTGGCATATGTTGTTCTTTATGAAATCAGAGCATAAAGAGCAGGTAAGGCAGATAATATCCAACTATGCACTTGCTGACTCACCGGATGAAAAGGGCGCACAGGAACATCGGTTTGGAGTGGTCAATATTGATCCTAGTAAAGGAAGTGCTACGGGGTACCTGTCTAAATACATTGCAAAAAATATCGATGGCTATGCAGTCGGTGAGGATTTTGAGACCGGACGTGATGCTGAGCAATCTAGTGAACGTGTAGAAGCATGGGCTTCAACATGGGGAATTCGTCAATTTCAACAAATCGGCGGGCCACCTGTTGGTGTATGGCGCGAATTGCGCCGTATGGAAACTGAAGAATCGGGTTTGATAGAACAAGCGCGCTGTGCTGCTGATAATTCAAATTGGTGTAGCTATGTAGAGGCGCAAGGTGGCGCACTCGCAAAGCGCTCTGATATGCCCATTAGGGTAGCAGTATGGGAAGAGTATGAGCCTGATACTGGAGCATTAGTACACCCACCCATCGGACGCTATGGCGATTCGATCAAGGGGCGGGTTTTTGGAATTGTTTTTAAGGGTGCTCACTATGTCACGAGATTCTACAAATGG
>NVSW01000030.1 GCA_002401365.1 Piscirickettsiaceae bacterium
TACGTAATGAGCTCAACCGAATTGCTTTTGTCATAATACCATGCGTTCATTTTCCACACTGATAACTAGCTTTATATTCTGTCTTCTGTTTGTCAGCAACTTGTTGTCTTGGCCGGCTAATAGTTTTGCAAATAACCGCATAAAATTACCCGATATTGGAAACACGTCTAATATCATCATTTCTGGTGAACTGGAAAAAAAACTTGGCAAAGCATTTATTCGTAGTGTTCGCCGAAGCATTCCTATCAATGGTGACCAAGAAATTGCCGATTATGTGCAACAACTCGGAGATAAAATAGCAAAATTTAGCGAACAACCAAACCGCCAATTTAACTTCTTTATTGTTCAAGACAGGCGTATTAATGCCTTCGCCGGCCCCGATGGCTACATTGGTTTGAATGCCGGCCTCATTATGTCCACCGAGTCAGAAAGCGAATTGGCATCGGTTATTGCACACGAAATTGGCCACATAACCCAACAACACTTACAACGCGCAATAGAAGCTGCCAGCCAAATGTCTTTACCCAGTGCTGCTGCCACCTTGGCAGCTGTTGTATTAGGGATCGCCGTGCCTGGTGTTGGACCCGCTGCCATTCTTGCCGTACAAGCTGGCCGGGCGCAAAAACAAATCAACTTTACCCGCAGTCACGAAGCTGAGGCTGATAGAGTTGGTGTGCAAAACCTTGCCGATGCAGGTTTTGACCCAAGAAGCATGCCGATTTTTTTTGGCCGCTTACAAAAAGCGACTCGTTATTACGGCCAGAAAGTTCCTGAAATATTACGCACTCACCCAGCACCTGTTTCACGTATTTCAGACACCGCCGCAAGGGCAGAGAAATTTGCTTACAAACAAGTTGAAGACTCACAAGATTTTCGCCTTATTCGCATGAAAATCAGAGTCAAATCAAAACAATTGCCTAGTCGAGAATTAATCACCGCCCTAAGAAACGAAGCCCAACAAGGTACGGAGCTTCTTAAAAATGCCGCCCAATATGGCTTGGCTTTAGCACTTACAGCCGACCATCAACACAAAAAAGCACGCACACTTTTAGTTAAATTAACGCAAGAACATCCGCAGCAACTCCATTACCTAACGGCCCAAGCACTGAACGAATATATTGATGAAAACATACCCCGTACATTAGCTTTATTCGAAACAGCAAAACAACGATTCCCAACTAGTCGCGCCGTTAATTTATTGTATGCGCAAGTATTATTACACGCAGGCAAGCCAAAGCAAGCGCTAACATTTTTGAACAAAGACCTGCTCAACTTCAAGCCAACACCCAAAGTGTATGATTTATTATCCATAACCTATGGCCAAGTAAAAAACCCAGTGCGCGGTTTCCAATACCGTGCCGAATACTTTTATTCTATAGGGCATACTAAAGACGCTATAATTCAGCTAGAACAAGCTTATAAAGCGGCTAAAAATAATTTCTATCTAAGCAGCCAAATTGAAAATAGAATTAACCTCTTAAGAGCAGAATTAAACGCACCCGCATTGCTATAACCAATTTTTAACACCACAAACAACCCTATGGATATTGAAAACCCACCTGGCCTGATTCGTCGGCTAGCCGTTATGCTTTATGATGGATTACTCATAATCGCGCTGTTTTTTGTTGCCACCATAGCGCTCCTCCCCTTTAATCAAGGGGAGGCATTTCAACCAAACTCACTTGCTTATTCAATTTACTTACTGGTCGTTAGCTTCCTATTCTATGGGTGGTTTTGGACCCATGGCGGACAAACTCTTGGGCTAATTGCATGGAAGATGCACATCGTTAGTGAAAGCGGTCAAGCCATCACGTGGAAACAGGCACTCATCCGATTTTTTGTTGCTATTTTCTCTTGGGGAATTTTAGGCCTGGGTTTATTTTGGGCCTTGTTTAATAGTAAAAAGCTAACATGGCACGATATAGCATCAAAAAGTCATCTAGAATGGAAAACACCTAACTAATCCATTCTACGGATAGCAAATACCGACACACTTAGTGCCAATAAAAAAGGCATTGCAGCGGCCAAAATAGGGTTAAAGCCATACACTATTCCAACATTACCAAATAATCTATCAACCAGATTAAAGCCAATACCGATAAGAGCACCCATTAAAATACGCCCACCCGTACTACCTGCCCTTTTCACCCCAAATACAAAAGGAACCGATATTAATAACATGACAAGGATAACGAATGGACGAATAATTTTACTGGTAATTGCGACCAAATACTTATCCGAATCTTGCCCATTGTTTTCCAAAAACTGAATATAGCGCGCCAAGCCGAGTATCGACAACCGGTCTGGTTTAACAACAATAACATCTAAAATTTCGGGGTCTAATAAAGAGCTTAATTCTGCTGATTTAAGGYCRGAAACGCCTACCCCGMTCTCAGTAATAGTCGTTTGTTGCATTCCCTCTAACAGCCATTTGCCCGCCCTAAAGCTTGCCTTAGCCGCGTGTGTCGCAAACTTTAATTCATTATTCTCAGTCATTTCATAAATGCTGACATTTTTTAATTCAGATGAATTTATAACCTCGCGAATATTTAAGTACGTATTGCCATCACGAGCCCAAAATCCATACTTAGTTCGCAACGCCACTTGCTCGTTTTTTGCCGTAAACTTTAGCATTTGTGCAGCCTGTTCTGCTGGAGGCGCAATAAACTCACTCACAATTAATGATGCAATCATCAAGACTACACCCACGCGTAATACCGAAAAAATTATCTGCCATCGACTAATACCAGCCGCTCTCATAGCCGTTAGCTCATGGCTGCTTTCCATGCCGCCAAGGGTAATTAACGCCCCTAATAACGCAGCTGAAGGAAGCAATTCATAAAAATTACGCGGTGCAATTAGTAATATATATTTAAAAATTTCTGCCAAGCCATACTGGCCTTTACCCATATCATCCAATTCATCTGCAAAGGTAATAATTAAGACGAGCGACATCAAAAATAATAATGCTATCAACGTACTTTTAAGTACCTCTGACGCGATATAACGATTAAGCACTCTCATTAACGGCCTACCAGTTGGTTCTTAACATACCGAAAACCCAACGATCGAACCAAAACAATAAGTGCAACAACAACCATCAAGGCGTGCACCCACCACACCCCAACCCATGCTGGCGTCACCCCTTTTATAAGCCAAGAGTGAGACAGGCTCATAAAGTTTTCAAAAACAATATATATCAGCAAAGCAGTCAAAAGATTACCGTACATACCTGCACGAGGCGAAACCTTGCTCATCGGTACCGCCAATAGCGCAAAAGTAATAAGAGCTAACGGAATTGATAGCCTTTTTTGTAACTCACTTATCGCTCTAGGGTGACTAGAAGCCATCAACTCTGATGTATCCAGCTCTTTCGTATCAAATGTTACTTTCGCGGCACTTTTTTTAGCAATTAAAACGCCGTACTCCTGAAATTTAGTGATTTTATAGTCAGCCTGACCCGGCACACCCTCATACCTATTACCATTCTTTAAAATAATAAAGCGGTCACCTGTTTTTTCATCAATCCTAATTTCGCCAGATTTAGATGATGTAATCCCTAGCTTTCCGTGCTGTCTGTTTTGAATGAACACATTCAACATTTTATCGTCATCGGTAATCTTTTCTACGTAAAAAACCAGATCACCTCGGCTATATTCATTAAACCGACCGTCACTAATACCTCTAATATCAAGGCTTTGTTGATCATTAGACTTAATCAATTCAATTTGCTGTAACGCCCAAGGCATTGTCACCGTAGAAAGATAAAACGTTATAACGAATAATGGCATTACAAAAAGGAACACCGCCCGATAAACCCTAGAAAGCCCAATACCAGCTGAAAACAAAGAAGACATCTCGTTATCTCGGTACATTCGGCCTATTACCAATAATATAGAAACAAACAACGCCGCAGGGAGAACTCTTATGACTAGCAACACCATGTTGAATCCAACCAAAGATAACACCACATCTGCGGACAATTCACCTGTTGTTACTTTAGACAAATAACGTACTAATCGTTGACTCAATAAAATGACCGTT
Source organism: Piscirickettsiaceae bacterium (assembly GCA_002401365.1). Taxonomy (GTDB): domain Bacteria; phylum Pseudomonadota; class Gammaproteobacteria; order Methylococcales; family Cycloclasticaceae; genus Cycloclasticus. The sequence goes on from NVSW01000030.1 coordinate 4,045, forward strand.
AACACCAACATCACACCTGCCATCATTTTTGCAAGCTCAGTAATAAACAGACGGTCAATAATTTTTAATTTAAACGCAGACATCAATGGTGTATTTAGCTTATAGTTAGACACTTAAATCTATACGAATTATGTTGCCGTATCCTAACGGAAAAACCAAACAAAAACATTACTAATCACCGAGGTCACACCATGCAGTTTGTTTCAAAAAAGGGTCAAACCGATAAGCTTTCAACACCCTGTCTAATTTTGCCTGTATTCAGTAAGGGCAAGCAATCACCAGTAACCGAGTTGTTTGACAACGCTCACGATAAACAAATTGCGAATGTTCTAAAACAGGGCGACGCCACAGGTAAAGCAGGCAACACACTTTTATTACAAATACCTGCAGGTAGCAAAACAAAGCGAGTTCTTCTTGTTGGCCTAGGTGAGCAAGGAAAAACGACCGACGTGGACTTTAATAAAGCCGCAAGCGCGTCAGTCAATGCCCTTAAAAAACTACCTATAAAGTCCATTTGTTCTACTTTACTTGCTGTTAATGTAGTCGATAAAGATGACAATTGGAAAGTGCGCCAGCTAGTTCTTAAAGCACGTGAAGTCTTGTATCAATATACCGAAACACTTACCTCATCAGCACCTGATGCAAACGTATTAGACAAATGCCAACTATTAGTAACCGGCGATACTTCAGCAACCGCTATAGACAAGGCCGCCTCCATTGCTTCAAGCATTGCTAACGGCATTGATAGCGCGAAAAAACTGGCTGATTTACCCGGCAACTATTGCACGCCAACGTACTTAGCCGACACAGCTAAAGCATTGGGTAAAAAACACAAATCATTAAAGGTAACAGTGCTTGATGAAGCTAAAATGGAAAAGCTTGGCATGGGTTCTTTGCTGTCTGTATCTCGCGGTTCAAGACAAGAAGCCAAGCTGATTACTATGGAACACAACGGCGGGCCTAAATCTCAACAACCCATCGTTCTTGTTGGTAAAGGCTTAACGTTTGACGCAGGCGGTATTTCTATCAAACAATCATCCGGCATGGATGAAATGAAATACGACATGTGCGGCGGTGCAAGCGTGTTCGGTGTGATGCAAATGTGCGCCGAATTAAACTTACCCATCAACGTTGTCGGTGTTGTTCCATCATCTGAAAACTTACCGGATGGCGACGCAAACAAACCTGGCGACATTGTTACTAGCATGTCTGGCTTAACGATTGAAATTCTCAATACCGATGCTGAAGGCCGCTTAATCTTATGCGACGCACTTACCTACTCTGCTAAATTCAAACCCGATGTTGTTATTGATATTGCCACCCTAACCGGCGCATGCGTTGTTGCCCTTGGTAAACACGCAACAGGGTTATTAGGCAATAACGACGAACTAGCCAATGAATTATTAGGCGCGGGCATAAAAGCAGGCGATAAAGCATGGCAACTGCCTTTGTGGGATGAATACCGTCCACAACTTAAAAGCAATTTTGCCGATTTAGCCAATATTGGCGGCCCTGCTGGCGGCACTATTACCGCCGCGTGTTTCTTATCGCGTTTTACCGAAGACTATAAATGGGCGCATTTAGACATTGCAGGCACTGCGTGGAAATCTGGCGCAGACAAAGGCGCAACAGGTCGTCCAGTGCATATGCTAAGCCAATTTATTTTAGATCGTTGTTAAGCAGCGTTTAGGAAACCCTACGTGACACGAATTGATTTTTATGTGCTGCCCGACGACAGCGTCGAGCAGCAACATATTTATGCCTGCCGCTTAGCACAGAAAGCATCAAAACAAGGGCTTCGCGTTTACATACACACAGAATCGGCAGCACAATCTAAACAGCTAGACGATTTACTCTGGTCCTTCTCACCCAGCAGTTTTGTACCCCACACGATGTCTGCTGATGAATGCGCCAATAATCCCGTGTACATTAACCACAGCGGCGACCCAATAGATATTCATGACGTGCTGATAAATGTAAGCACGCAAACACCCGAATGCTTTGCACGATTTGAGCGGTTCGCAGAATTAGTCAACCAAAACGAAAACATAAAACAAGCCGGACGCGAACGCTTTAAGTTTTACAAAAGCCGCGGTTACCCGTTGAATACGCATAAGATTTAAAGCTGAATTAACAAGAAATGGTTTTCTTTTTGTTCCATGAAACTTATGCCCTTTGGGTATAAAGCTGAATTAACAAGAAATGATTTTCTTCTTATTCAATGAAACTTGCGACTGCATGGACGCAAGAGGTAGAACACCAACAAGTAGGCGATTGAAGCGACGCAGGAGCAGTTGCCAAGACCTTGTGGATATGCACAACAGTCACAGGAAATTTTTTGACCGTTAATAACTTGTTATGTACCTTAGTATTTGTAGTGATAGCGGAGCTGAGCAATAAGCAAGTTGTCTTCTGCTACTTTATATACAATTCTATGCTCGTCATTAATTCGCCGAGACCAATAACCAGATAACCCATGTTTCAATGGTTCTGGTTTCCCAATGCCATCAAATGGGTTGCGGTGTATATCTTTAATTAATGCATTTATTCGCTTGACCATAGCTTTATCAGTTTTCTGCCAGTAAAGGTAATTATCCCAAGCTTTAGAAGAAAATATCAGCTTCATTCAACCAATTTTCTCTCAGCCCCTTCACCCGATTCTAATTCCGCAATAGACTCAAGCAAGTGCCTTGCATTGGCAGGAGAGCGCAATAAATAAGCCGTCTCTTCCATCGCTTGGTAATCTTCAAGAGAGATCATTACTACAGGAGATTCACGTTTTCGCGTAATAATGACCGCATGATGGTCATTACAGACTTTTTCCATTGTTTTTGCTAAATTTGCGCGAGCAGCGGTATAACTTATAGCATCCATATTAACCTCACCTAAATATTACTGTACAATAAAACGTACATGCATTGTAGTCGCACATAACAAATCATTCAAGTGCTCCCGTAAAAGGCCCGTGCTAGATGCGTGAAAGTCGTCGCGCACTACTTAACTCAAGCGCTATGTTCAATAAAATAAACGATATAAAGGGAGTTGCTGACAACTGATAATCATTCGCAAAGACACTAAGATCAAGTGGTCATGATTTTTATCAAGTAAGAAACTCTGTCTCTATTTTTTCTACTCCCCCTCCTTTTTCGAACAACCACCTACAGAAAAAATCTTAAGAGCGACAAAGTCCCTACTGATCTTACGTTAACGCACTATCAAACGTAAGTATTTTAGGATGGGTAAGATATACGCCCCGCACGACATCGAGTCACGCTGGTACACGCAACGGGAAGAACAAGGCTACTTTGAACCTAAAGCCGGCGATTCGGCGTATTGCATTATGATTCCATAATGCCGAATATTACGGTTAGTTTGAATAGAGTTAAAGAGACACAATTACTTAATTAAAATCTTCTTTAAATCTCTCAATTTGATGCATACGTTGATGCAAAACCGTCACGATACCAACTTGCTCTGAGCCCAATTCTTTCCAATAAATATAATGTTTTTCGTACCGAGTAAAAAAGCCAGATATTTCAAATTCAGCTGGAGTGGGTCGAGAGTTTGCTTTCTTATCTGCGATTTGGTTAAACCGTTCAAACATTCCATCAATATAAAGATTCGCTTGTTCTTTGCCCCAATTTTCCTGCGTGTATCTAAAAATATTCTCAATGCGGAATGCCGCTGATTTGAGAACTAGAAATGTTGGCATAGCTAATTTGTACTTAACGGTTTTTGATATCTAAGGCAGATAATTCTACATATTCGCTATCAGGCATGGAAAATGCCATTTGTAGTTCAGTTTTTAACGTTTCGAAAGCTAATTGCTCAGATTTTAATTTATCGCGGCGAATAAGGTCACGCACATATTCACTGACATTTTCGTACGCACCTTCTTGAATTTCATGCGAGACATGATTTTTAAGTGCGCCACTTATACGAACATTAAGATTCATGGTTTCTGACATAAGCTGATTAGTCTAAGTTGATATTGTAAAGAATATAGTTGATATTGTCGCTGAATGCAACTTTAACATTCTTAGCTAGTTTCCAAAATACAGCTTGAAAAATAACATAGGTTTGCAAAAAATAAGTACGCAGCAATCAAAAAAAACTGTTCAGCAATAACGCCTACCGTATCGACAAGGCTATAATATCGTCTTTCAACATCAATAATGTAAGCACTCGAGATGGATAAGATATACGCCCCGCACGACATTGAATCACGCTGGTACACGGAATGGGAAGAACAAGGCTACTTTGAACCTAAAGGTGGCGATTCGGCTTATTGCATTATGATTCCTCCGCCAAATGTTACCGGTAGCTTGCATATGGGGCATGCGTTCCAAGATACGATTATGGATTCGCTTACGCGCTATCACCGTATGAAAGGCAATAACACGCTTTGGCAAGCGGGCAGTGACCATGCCGGGATTGCTACACAAATGGTGGTTGAGCGCCAACTTAATGCTGAGGGTAAAACACGCCACGACTTAGGCCGCGAAGCATTCGTTGAGCGTATTTGGGACTGGAAAGAAGAGTCTGGCAATACCATTACTAAACAATTACGTCGGATGGGGTCATCGTTAGATTGGTCGCGTGAACGATTTACGATGGACGAAGGTTTATCTAAAGCGGTTAACGAGGTGTTTGTAAAACTGCACGAAGAAGGGCTTATTTATCGTGGCAAACGCCTTGTAAATTGGGATCCAAAACTACACACGGCCGTGTCCGATCTTGAAGTGATTTCAACTGAAGAACAAGGCCATATGTGGCACATGCGTTACCCATTAGCCGATGGTAGCGGCGAATTGGTAGTGGCCACTACGCGACCAGAAACCATGTTGGGCGATGCTTGCGTTGCTGTGCATCCGTCCGATGAGCGTTACCAACACCTGATTGGTAAAATGATCGCGTTGCCTTTATGTGACCGTGAAATCCCTATTATTGCGGATGACTACGTAGACCCTGAATTTGGTACCGGTTGCGTAAAAATCACCCCTGCTCACGACTTTAACGATTACGAAGTGGGGCAACGCCATGATATGCCGTTGATTAATATTTTCACCGCTGACGCATCCATCAACGAGGACGCGCCCGAAAAATACCGTGGCATGGATCGCGTTAAAGCGCGTAAGCAAATCGTGCAAGACCTTGATGATTTAGGCTTAATTGCCAAAATTGACGACCATACGTTAATGGTGCCTCGCGGCGATCGTTCTGGCGTTATTATTGAACCCTTACTTACTGACCAATGGTTTGTGAAAGCTAAGGCTCTTGCAGAACCCGCTATTGAAGCGGTTAAAAGCGGCAAAATTAAATTTGTACCTGAAAACTGGGACAAAACATATTACAACTGGATGGACAATATTCAGGACTGGTGTATTTCTCGTCAAATTTGGTGGGGTCATCGCATCCCTGCGTGGTACGACGAAAATGGCAACATTTATGTAGGCCGAGACGAAGCTGAAGTTCGTGAAAAACATCAGCTTGCCGACGACTTTAGCCTGAGGCAAGACGAAGACGTGCTCGACACGTGGTTTTCATCTGCCTTATGGCCGTTTTCTACCTTAGGCTGGCCCGATAAAACACCTGAACTCGACACCTTTTATCCAACGAGCGTATTGGTGACAGGTTTCGACATTATCTTCTTCTGGGTTGCCCGAATGATCATGATGGGTTTGAAGTTTATGGACGATGTGCCGTTCAAAGAAATTTACATTCATGGTTTAGTGCGCGATGCGGAAGGGCAAAAAATGTCCAAGTCGAAA
>NVSW01000031.1 GCA_002401365.1 Piscirickettsiaceae bacterium
CGCCTTGAAACATAACTAATAATGATAAGCCCGTCGCTAAACCACGTTGACCGAGTTCTGGCCTGCGCCAGGCGATGAATGTTAACGCTAAGATGACAAAACCTAAGGTACTGGCGAAATAGCGGTGAATCATCTCCTTCCATGCTTTGGATGCCTCTAATGGGCGCTCAGGGTAGTTCTCAGCTGCATGTGCCATACCCTCTTGTGATTCATCAACAATTAAACTGCCGTAACAGCCAGGCCAATCTGGGCAGCCCAGTCCGGCATCAGATAAGCGCACATAAGCACCCAGCACAACAACAAATAGCGCGAGCAATAATGCGAAGATGGTTAAATTCCTAAACATTGCTCTAACCTATTTGTGATGTCTTAAATAGCAGTTTCAAATCTTTTTGTATGCCATACGGATCAGCGTCATGGTGATACTTCATCAATATATTGCCCAATGGGTCAATCAATAACATATCGCCATCTACGATGTTATTGATGTGCGTTTTAAGTTTTTGCACGTTCTCTTGATCCCAAGTAAACACCTTTAGAAGGGCATCCTTAACCAAAAAGGGTTTGCTTTCACCATTAGATTTATCGAAATAAACCCTCTTTAAGCGTTTAGCATCCTTGTTTAGCAGCACGTGTAATTGACGCAGTGTGAATACAGATTTTTCGCATGATTTGTCACATACACCATCCAAATCAAGGTGCAGCAATACCCAGCGTCCACTTAAATCAGCCAAATCGACATCTGACCCATTGATGATATAGTCACTAAGTTTTGACGGTATGGCAGGAGATATCAATTCACCATGATTTTTAGTTTTACCGCCTTCAAGCCATTGGGGGTTTTTAAATACAGTCCATGCCGTTATTACTGGCAAGGCAAACAACGTGGCTATAAAAACTAGCTTCAACCTATTCTTTATTAAAGGACTCATACTTTTTTACGCTTAAATGTTATTGTTAATACAAAATATAAAACGACCCAAACTGACGCTAGGGCAAACCACTGAAATGCATAACCATGATGCTTTTCTGGCCCCATTCTCATTGGTTGCCAATGTCTATCGTAGCCATTATTCTCACTAGCATTCAGCAATACCTGGTACGGCATTACGCTATACCCTAGACGCTTTGCAATTTTATTTACATCGACAACTTGCGTGACCGCGGGCCAACCTGCAGTAAGCTCATCAGCCCCTTTTAACATTATGCCGACACTAGGAAAGTGATCTAATTTACCAACCACCGCAACTCGGGTTAGTGGTATTTTAACATCAGGCAGCACGCTACGGTCATTCCCAAGTGGAACCCAGCCCCTATTTAGCAATATAGCCTGTTTATCAGRCAATAAAACAGGYGTTARGACTAAGTAACCTGCTYGTCCATGCATCACTTGATTRTCAATTAGTATTTGATGTTCGTTATCTAACAAACCGYCTATTTTAACTGGCAAATAACGTAGRTTCTTATCGSTTAAGTTAATAGTTGAAATATTGACAGCGGGCAGYTTCATCCGCTCRGCTTGTAAATYTAATAAATGTTGTTTTTGTTTCGCCCTATCTAATTGCCAAAAGCCCAAACTTAATAATAAGCCAAGAACCAAAATAGCTAACATGGTCAAAAAAATATTCGCTTTAAACTGCATTATTTAAAATATTTGTTGGTTATTAGTAGGCGTTTACAAGACAATACGACCATATTACTGGAGACTCGCAATGCCACCCCTTATTAAATACCTCGTTATTATTGTTCTTATTACTATCGTCTATAATTTATTTAAAGCTTTTTATCACCTGTCGAAGCGCAAATCTAGCCCTAAAGACGTTCTTAAAGCATTAGTTGTTCGTATTGGGTTATCAATTGCTTTATTTATTTCCTTACTAATGGCTTCTTATTTTGGACTTATTAAGCCACATGGCTTAGTTCCTCAGCCTCCAGTAGAGCAGCAGCCCGTAACCGATGTAACAACTCGCAAGCAATAAGCTCTAAATTAACTATCTAGGCATAAAAAAAGCGCTACTCAGTAGCGCTTTTTTTCAAACACGCGTTGCTTATACCCAAAGACTATAAGCTTTATACAAGTGAACTATAAACAATTTCACCTAACGTAGCGTTATAGCCAATATACAAAAATAAACAGCCCTAGCCAAACAACGTCTACAAAGTGCCAGTACCAAGCAGCAGCTTCAAATGCAAAGTGGTTCTCTGGGGTAAAATGACCTTTCATACTACGAAACAACATAACCGTTAACATAATGGCACCAATAGTAACGTGGAAGCCATGAAAGCCCGTTAGCATATAAAATGTTGAACCATATACACCTGAACCCATCGTTAAGTTTAGTTCGTTATAGCCATGGCTGTACTCTAGTGCTTGTAAGCCCACAAACAAGAACCCTAGAATAACAGTGGCAGCCAAACCTAAAATAAGTTGTTTACGTTTATTCGCCACTAAACCCCAATGAGCCCAAGTTACTGTTACGCCACTGCTCAACAAAATTAGGGTGTTAATTGCAGGAAGACCCCATGCACCCATTTTTTCGTATTCACCACCAACGTCGCCAGGGCCATTGGTTGGCCAAATTGCTTCAAAGTTACTCCATAAAAATTCATTTGTTGATGCACCAGCTCCTTCACCTGCTAACCAAGGCACTGAGAAGATACGAATATAGAAAAGTGCACCGAAAAAGGCCGCAAAAAACATAACTTCAGAGAAAATAAACCACACCATACCCATTCGGAACGATGCATCTTCGCCAGGTCCATACGTACCTGATTCGCTTTCGTTAATCACCTCTCCAAACCAGCCAAACATCATATAAACTAAAACCAAGAAGCCTACAATCATCACGTTTGAAGCTGATGCAGAGCCATTTAATTGACTAGCAAAACCACCCAATAACATTGTTATGCCAATTGACCCAACGATTGGCCACTTGGCATCATGAGGAATGTAATACGCGTTATCTGTAGACATAATTTTCCCTATTCCAAATTATTTATTTTGTTAAAAATACAAATGAACCGATATAAAAACTCAACGCTACTGTTATCAATACAGCAAGCGTAAGCAAATTTTTCTTTTTTTGTTCACTCATTTTATATTTATAAAATAACGCGCCTAACCCTGATTAGACGCATACAGTTTATTTAATTTCCGGTGCTTCTGTAAAGCTATGGTATGGCGGAGGTGATGATAACGTCCATTCCAAACCTTCCGCTCCTTCCCAAACTTGATCTGTCGCTTTCTCACCGCCTTTAATTGTTTTATAAACAATATAGCAGAAGAAAACTTGCGATAAGCCAAACACAAAACCACCAATACTAGACCACATATTGAATTCTGCAAACTGCACTGAATAATCAGGAATACGACGCGGCATACCCGCTAAGCCTAAAAAGTGCTGAGGGAAGAATAATACATTGACTGATACAGTAGATATCCAGAAATGCCACTGCCCCATTTTTTCGTTATACATATTACCCGTCCATTTAGGCAACCAATAATACGCTGCTGCCATAATTGCATAGATAGCACCCGTCACTAATACGTAATGAAAATGCGCTACAACAAAGTACGTATCATGGTATTGGAAGTCAGCCGGCGCAATCGCTAGCATCAAGCCTGAGAAACCACCAATGGTAAACATAATCACAAACCCAATTGAAAACAACATCGGTGTTTCAAAGGTCATTGATCCCTTCCACATGGTAGAAATCCAGTTAAATACTTTTACGCCCGTTGGAACAGCAATCAACATGGTGGCGTACATAAAGAACAACTCGCCTTGTAGCGGCATGCCCACAGTAAACATGTGATGCGCCCAAACGATGAACGATAAGAATGCAATTGAAGACGTTGCATAAACCATTGAGCTATAACCAAATAGCGGCTTACGTGCAAACGTTGGGATGATTTGAGACACAATACCAAAAGCAGGTAAAATCAAAATGTACACTTCAGGGTGCCCGAAGAACCAGAATATGTGTTGGAACAACACAGGATCACCACCGCCTGCTGCGTTAAAGAACGTCGTGTCATAAAACCTATCCGTTAATAACATCGTTACCGCACCCGCGAGTACTGGCATAACGGCTATCAAAAGGTAAGCTGTAATAAACCATGTCCATACGAACAAAGGCATTTTCATTAAGGTCATGCTCGGTGCACGCATATTAAGAATCGTAACAATCACATTAATCGCGCCCATTACAGATGAGATACCCATCATATGGATCGCAAAAATCATAAATGGAAAGCCATTACCACCTTGTAGCACCAATGGTGGATATATCGTCCAGCCACCAGCAGGTGCACCACCATCCATAAAGAAAGTGCCCAATAACATGGCAAATGCAAATGGAAGAATCCAGAAGCTCCAGTTATTCATTCGTGGTAACGCCATATCTGGGCCACCTATCATAAGAGGCAGCATCCAGTTAGCTAAACCAACGAACGCTGGCATAACAGCGCCAAAAATCATCACGAGTGCATGCACCGTTGTCATTTGGTTAAAGAAACCTGGATCCACAAATTGTAACCCTGGTTGGAACAATTCCAGACGAATAACCATCGCCATGGCACCACCCACAATAAACATAATAAGTGAGAAAATTAAATATAACGTACCAATATCTTTATGGTTGGTTGTGGTAATCCAACGCATTAAGCCAGATGCTGGCCCGTGATCGTGATGATCGTCGTGTGTATCTATTACAGTCGCCATTATCTAAATCTCCTAAATTATCTTAATGCAGCAATTTCAGCAGGTTGAACAGTGTCACCCACTTTGTTGCCTAATGAATTACGTTGGTAGGTAATAACAGCGGCCAACTCAAGATCGCTAAGCTGATCTTTAAACGCCGCCATCGCAGTGCCTACTTTACCGTTCATGATTAAATTAATGTGGTTGTCAATATCACCTGTTGCCACTGGGCTTCCAGTGATAGCTGGAAACACCCCAGGGATGCCTTCACCTTTTTTCTGGTGACAAGCTACACAATTTGCACGATAAACTTTTTTTCCTTTTTGCTTAAGTTCTCTAGGATCTAGGTCTTCAATTGCCGCCAACTTTGCTGCCGCCGCCGCTCCTTTCTGAGCCGCTAACCATACTATGTAGTCTGCTTCTGACTTAACCTCAACAACAATTGGCATAAAGCCATGGTCACGTCCACATAATTCAGCACATTGTCCGCGGTACACACCAGGTTTATCGACTTTCACCCAACCCTCGTTTACAAAGCCTGGGATAGCATCTTTTTTCCAACCAAAATCGGGTACCCACCATGCGTGAATAACATCCGCCGCAGTTAATAGAATACGAACCTTTTTACCTACTGGAAGCACTAAAGGGTGATCCACTTCTAACAAATAATTTTCTACCGTTGCAGGGTCAATACCTGAGCCTAGTTGTCGAGCTTCGTTACTTTTGGCATCGAGTGTACTGAAGAAATCAACGTCTTCGCCAACGTATTCATAGTGCCATTTCCATTGATAGCCTGTCACTTTAATTGTCATATCAGCTTCTGATGTATCGTGCATATCAATGAGAACTGTCGTCGCCGGTATCGCCATTATCACCAAAATAACAAATGGGATAACTGTCCATACCAATTCGGCAGTCATACTTTCATGAAAATGTGAAGCAACAGCACCTTGTGATTTACGGTGGTAAATCATTGAATAAATCATCGCCCCAAAAACAACCACCGCAATTGCCACACACACCCAAAGGATAAGCATATGCAAATCGTAAACCTGACGGCTCGTTTCAGTTACCCCCACGGGCATATTTAGCCCATAGTCGGCATATGCAATGTTAGACATAAACGTCAACACCGCACCACTAGCAAAAAGTTGCTTTAGTTTATTCACAGAAACTGTCTCCCTATTGTTTTTTAACTTAACTTTTTTGCGCTTAGAACAGTGTGCTTTAGGCACTACCATTCAAAAAAAGCGTAATAACTTGATTTTGCTGCAATTTATAAATAAATCGCCCTCAATTTTTAGTCCTTCTATCCGTTTAAACAGCTAAATATTCGGCTTGAAAAATGAAAGATATTATTGCGGTGCAATTTAGCTAATTTTGGCCAATTAATCAAGTATAGAAGATATATTTATATAATTATTAAACTTCTGAGCGCACCCTTGTTGTTGATAATTAATTTTCCCAAGGTAAGTTGCCGATACCTTTTGCTCTAAGGTCGAAATTGTTTCATCAATATTTTGAAAATCACTGTCTATACAATTAGCAACCCAACCAACTAATGTTCGCCCTGCGGCCTTTATTGCCTGCTCTGTTAATAGCGCGTGATTAATACACCCCAAACGTACCGCTACCACCAATATTACCTGTAAATTTAAACTCTCAGCAATACTGTCAAAGCCTGTTGTTACCGTTAATGGGGTCAACCAGCCACCTGCTCCTTCCACTATCACAACATCTGCTTTGTTGGCTAATTGTTGGTAGCAAGATTTAATCTTCGATAATTCAATATTGGTGTTGCTTCTTTCAGCGGCTATGTGCGGCGCTATCGCTTCTGCAAAACAATATGGGTTAATTAGATCATAGCTAACACGTATTGAAGACGCTTGTTGCAGCTGTAGAGCATCCTCATTTTTAATCGAGCCCGACTCAACCTTCGCGCCCGATGCCACCGGTTTAAATCCAACTACACTACGTCCGTGATTTTTTATAGCATGCATTAACTGGCAACTAACAAAAGTTTTTCCAACACCGGTGTCTGTTCCTGTAACAAAAAATCCTATCGTCATAGTATCGTTGCTATCTCATTTGTGCTTTCACATAAACCGCCTGAAAGGTAGCCGGCAAACAATCGTTCTCAAGTAGCGATTGGTAAGCATTTATCATTCGTTGAAAGGACTTAACTCCCGTCAGCCCCCTATTTCTTGAGGTATTAATATTGTGCGCCCCCATGCCTTTCAGGTCTCGCATTAATGCATGGGGAGTTTTGTACGACAGCACCAAGTCTTCTGTATAAATACTTATGTTTGCAAACCCCGATACACTTAGTGCGGCCGAAATTTCTTCAACTGATGAGAATTGGTTAATGTGCACTGAATTATCGGCAAACCCCCACGCATACTTAAGCTCTTTTAATGTTTGAGGGCCAAATGTGGCAAAAATAAATTGGCCATTTTCTTTTAATATAGCGGCCGCCTGTGCAAACGTTTTTTCTAGGTTTGAGCACCACTGAAACGCTAAATTTGAACACACAACATCCATTGAACTGGCAGCAAAAGGTAACTTATCCGCGTCTGCACAGCCAAGGTTCAAATATTGGCTTGTTGCCACCTGCTGCTTCGTCTGTTGTAGCATAGCAAACGAAATATCAACGGCATATAGGTTGCTACTTGGGTATGCCTGTATCAATTTATTGGTCAAATACCCTGTTCCACAACCTATATCAACCATATTATCAACAACTAACTCTGCACCAATATAGTTAGCCATCAAACGATTGCCTATATCCCTTTGCAAAGAGGTAAATTGATTATAGTGACCAGCCGCCTGCTCAAAAGAGCGCCTTACTAGTTGTTTATCTATGTCTGCTACTGATTCAGTCATACCAAGCAAAACGCCCTTATCGCCTTTATGGTTTCTGTGGGGTGAGAAATAAAGGGCACGTGCGCAGCGCCCTTAACAACTACTGACTGCATAGTTGGACTGAGACTTTTTGAATCTGCTGCCACAGCCAAAGGAACAAGTTGATCCTTTGCTCCAAGGATTTGTAATAATGGAGATGTAATATTAGCTAGATCTAAACGTAAATCTGCTGTTGCCAATATATCTAGGCCACTTTTTAGCCCCGCTAAATTTGGCAACTTGTCATTAGCCAACACCTGTACTAATAACCGGTTTAACCCCGCTTGATCATCCATACCTTGCGTCTGCAACAATAAAAAACGCTTAATGCTAGCATTGGGGTTTTCCAATAATTTATCAGCAAATATTTGCAACACCGCTTTTGGTTGCGCTTGTCGCCAGTCCTTTGACCTAACAAATTTTGCTGAAGACGCCAACATAATCAAGCCACTTACCCTACTTGGGTACTTAGCAGCGTACCTTAGTGCCAACATTCCGCCCAAAGACCACCCCAATATAACGCATTGTTTGGGCAACTGATCAGCCAACACGTCGACAAATTGCTCCATTGTCCAAGTTGCGTCACACTTACTCTGTCCATGCCCGGGCAAATCAACACAAATGACGTTAAAATTACGTTGTAATTCTGGTAGCAATGAATCCCAAATCGAAGAGTTCATTCCCCAACCATGCAGTAACACCAAATTTTGGCCTGAACCGCCCTCTTTTATTGCTAACTTCATGGCCGAATGGTAGTTTGTAAAGCGCCTAGCAAACCATCTATCTGGGTAGCAGAGTGCACCGCAGTTATGGTGATACGTAGCCTGGCGCCACCTTTGGGCACAGTAGGTTCACGAATTGCACTCACCAAATAGCCTTGCTCTTTTAACTGCTCACTCACTTGCAGCGCTTTTGCACTATCCCCCAACACAATCGGTTGAATTGACGTTATTGAAGCCTGTATGTCCAAGCCTAAGTGGTTTGCCCCTTGTTGAAATCGAGTTACTAATTCGGTAATTTTTTCTCGGCGCCACGGTTCTTGTTGAACTAACCTTAAGCTCTCTCGAGTTGCCGCCATTAATGCAGCCGGCGCAGCTGTTGTGTATATATAGGTGCGCGCCCGTTGTATTAGCGTTTCAATCAACGCCTCACTACCGGCGACGAACGCACCAAATGTGCCCAGCGCTTTACCAAATGTGCCCATCAATATCGGTACTTGTTGTTGATTAAACTGATATTTTTCGAGCAAACCAGCACCACTAGCGCCCAGTACGCCAATTCCATGAGCATCATCAATCATTAGCAGTGATTCCGATTGCGCAGCCAAATCGACCAAATTCTTAATGGGCGCTTCATCTCCATCCATACTAAACACGCCATCAGACACAATCAGCTTTTTAATGCTCTTTGATTGAAGTAATAATTGTTCCAAACGATTCGTATCAGCGTGAGTATAGCGCCGAAAACGTGCGCCTGATAACTTACCCGCATCCAATAATGAGGCGTGATTTAACCTATCGTGAAAAATATCATCACCCTTTGTAACTAAGGCGGATATAACACCTAAATTAGCCATATACCCTGTTGAAAAAACCAATGCCCGCTCGCGCCCAGTAAACGTCGCCAATTCTTCTTCCAATGCTTGGTGCTCAACACTGTGGCCACAGATTAAATCTGCCGAACCACTGCCTACACCATATTTATCACTAGCGGCTTTAAAAGCACGTATAACTTGGGGGTGGTTAGCCAAGCCAAGGTAATCATTACTTGAAAAATTAATCAGGCTTTTGCCTGCCATCAATACTTCTGCACCTTGCGGGCTCTCGATAAGGCATCGAGAGCGATATAAATGCCGCTGTTTTATCTCCGCAAGCTGGGTGTCAAAACCCCATTTATTCATATCTTGCTGGTGTTTAAGTACGCGTTTCTGGGTGCAGGCCTAGGCGCTCAAATAGCCGGTGATCTGAGCTTTCTTTTGGATTTTCGGGGTTTATAGGGAGCTGGGTCCATATGGATTTCGACAAACCCATCTTTCATTCGTACGGTCATCAGGCCGAGGCCCA
>NVSW01000032.1 GCA_002401365.1 Piscirickettsiaceae bacterium
ATCATACCGCCCATACCGCCCATTCCACCCATATCTGGCATACCGCCGCCAGCACCCGCTTCTTCAGGTTCGTCGGTAATCATTGCTTCTGTTGTGATCATTAAACCAGCAATAGACGCAGCGTTTTGAAGCGCTGTTCTTGTTACTTTAGCTGGATCAAGGATACCCATTGCAATCATATCGCCGTATTCGCCTGTTGCTGCGTTATAGCCTTCGTTGCCTTTAGATTGTTTAACCGCTTGCAGAACAACCGATGCTTCTTCTCCAGCATTGGTAACGATTTGACGTAAAGGTGCTTCCATTGCACGTAGCGCAATTTTGATACCAATTTCTTGGTCATGATTAGACGCTTTTGCTTTACTAGCCGCTTCTAATACACGAATAAGTGCTACACCACCACCAGGTACTACGCCTTCTTCAACCGCTGCGCGAGTAGAGTGCAACGCATCTTCTACGCGTGCTTTTTTCTCTTTCATTTCAACTTCTGTTGTTGCGCCTACTTTGATAACTGCAACACCACCAGCTAATTTAGCCATGCGTTCTTGAAGTTTTTCTTTATCGTAATCTGAACTTGCATCATCGGCTTGTTTACGAACTTGAACCACACGTGCTTCGATGTCTGCTGTTTGACCTGCACCATCAACAACAACGGTACTGTCCTTAGTAATCGTCACGCGTTTAGCTGAACCTAAATCTTCCAACGTTGCTTTTTCAAGTGTTAAACCGACTTCTTCAGCAATCACTGTGCCGCCCGTTAAAATAGCAATGTCTTCTAACATCGCTTTGCGACGATCACCAAAACCGGGTGCTTTAACAGCCGCTACTTTAACGATACCGCGCATGTTATTAACAACCAATGTTGCTAACGCTTCGCCTTCAATGTCTTCAGCAATAATCAATAATGGACGGCCTGCTTTAGCAACGCCTTCTAAAATTGGGAGTAAATCGCGAATGTTTGAGATTTTTTTGTCGTGTAACAAAATAACGGGCTCTTCTAAATCAACACTCATATTTTCTTGGTTGTTGATGAAGTAAGGTGATAAGTAACCGCGATCAAATTCCATACCTTCTACAACGTCTAATTCGTTATCTAAACCAGACCCTTCTTCTACGGTAATAACGCCTTCTTTACCAACTTTATCCATTGCTTCTGCGATAATTTCGCCAACAGATTCATCAGAGTTTGCTGAAATAGTGCCTACTTGAGCAATTGCTTTGGTGTCTGCACAGGGAACAGCTAATTCTTCAAGGGCTTTAACCGCTGCAACAACTGCTTTGTCGATGCCGCGTTTAAGATCCATTGGGTTCATGCCGGCAGCAACTGACTTCATGCCTTCAACTAAAATAGCTTGTGCCAATACAGTCGCGGTTGTTGTTCCGTCACCCGCTACATCTGATGTTTTAGAGGCAACCTCTTTAACCATTTGCGCGCCCATGTTTTGGAACTTGTCTTTTAAATCGATTTCTTTCGCAACAGACACTCCGTCTTTAGTGATCGTTGGGCCGCCGAAACCTTTGTCTAAAACAACGTTACGGCCTTTAGGGCCTAATGTTACTTTTACTGCTTTTGCTAAGATATTGACGCCTTCAATCATTAAGCTGCGGGCTTCATCTCCAAATTTAACTTGCTTTGCCATGTTCGTATTCCTTATTTATGTCTTAAAATTTAATTATTCAACAACAGCGATGATGTCGTCTTCACGCATCACGAGCAATTCGTCGCCATCTACTTCAACTTCGGCACCTGAGTACTTGCCGAATAAAACGTTGTCGCCCACTTTTACAGACATGGCTTGTAATTCGCCTTTACTGTTCGTTGCGCCATTACCCACGGCAAGAACTTCGCCACGGCTTGGTTTTTCTTTTGCTGAGTCCGGAAGCACGATGCCACCTGCACTTACTGCTTCTTCTTCAACGCGTTTAATAATAACGCGATCATTTAATGGACGTAAATTCATCTATAAATCTCCTATTGTTTAATACAGTTTAATTAAATTGCCATTCAGATATGGGGCAAGACTTTCTAAATTCAAGCCCTTACTCTAAAAAAATTATGCTGGCTTCTTGAATGAATTAGCACTCGACCCAAGAGAGTGCTAATGATAGCCGCAGATTAATAGCTGTCAAGCAATCTATGCAAAACTCAGTTAACATATTCAAAAAATCAACATGCCTAATAACCGATCATGAACGACGAACAACTCTTAAGATATAGTCGGCAAATCATGTTGCCTTCAATTGATATTGAAGGACAACAATCGCTACTTGACTCACGCGTACTTATTATAGGCATGGGGGGGCTGGGTAGCCCCGTTGGACTTTATCTTGCAGCCGCAGGTATTGGCCACCTCGTTATTAGTGATTTTGATGAGGTTGACCTGTCCAACCTACAACGTCAGATTGCACATACCACCAATAGCATTGGTTTACCTAAGGTTGAATCTGCCAAACAGTCATTTGAAGCCATCAACCCACTCATTAGTATAACCACCTTTAATAAAAAACTTGAAGGCAACGCGCTGCTTGAGCAAGTTAAACTGGCTGACATCGTAGTAGACTGTTGTGATAATTTTGAAACACGGTTTGCCATTAACGATGCCTGCGTTGCCGCTAAAACACCGTTGGTATCTGGTGCAGCAATTCGCTTCGAGGGACAAATTTCGGTGTTCGACGCACGTGATGACAAATGCCCTTGCTATAACTGTTTATATCCTCGCGATGGCGCCGTGGCACAAAGCTGTTCAGAAAATGGCGTCATCGCACCCATCACCGGCATTATCGGCAGCATGCAAGCATTAGAGACCATCAAAGTTCTCACGGGCGCGGGTGAGTCACTACAAGGCCGCGTATTATTACTCGACGGCTTATCCATGGAATGGCAAAGCATGCAGCTACCGCGCAACCCTAATTGCCCGACGTGTTCTGCTAATACATAAGCAAAATAACTTGCAATCATCCTCAAATTAAATATACTTGGTGTTAATTCAGTTTTTAACTGTCTACATAATTATTAAATGCAATCGAAGGAGATATATCATGAAGTGGGAAACACCAACATATAAAGATTTACGTTTCGGTTTTGAAGTAACAATGTACATCTATAACCGATAGATAAAAGAGTTTATTTAAAAGGGGTTCCGTTAGGAGCCCCTTTTTTTATTTCTGTCATTTAAATTTAAAGACAAGTTATTATGCAAATTCGTGTTCTAGGTTCAGGTGCTGGCGGCGGTTTTCCTCAATGGAATTGCAGTTGCCCAAATTGTAAAGCAGTTCGCGCAGGAACAATCAAAGCGTCTACTCGCAATCAATCGTCCATTGCTGTGTCATCCGACGGTGAACATTGGGCGTTATTTAATGCCTCACCTGACGTACGCGCGCAGTTAGAAGGCTTCCCTGAAATTCACCCGAAAAATAAGGTTCGCGGCACGGGCATAGAAGCTATTGTGATGTTCGACTCTCAAATTGATCATGCAACAGGGCTCTTGATTCTGCGTGAAGGTGACCCGCTGACTGTTTATTGCACAGAAATGGTTAAACAAGACCTTTCTACGGGCTTCCCCATTTTCAATATTCTCGAGCACTTTTGCGGCGTTATTGACCACCCTATTCCTATCAATGGTGACTCGTTTACCATTCCTAATATTGATGATTTAGAATTCACCGCGTTGCCGTTAAAAAGCAAAGCGCCGCCGTATTCACCGCACCGTAACGATCCACACGAAGGCGATAATATAGGCATGATTATTCGCCAAATTTCGACGGGGAAAACCATTTTCTACGCACCGGGTTTAGGCGTTATTGAACCGCATGTAGAAAAAGCCATGAGCGATGCGGACTGCGTATTAGTAGACGGCACTTTCTGGACTGACGATGAATTGGCATCTGTAGGACGGCCATTATTAGCACGTAAAATTGGCCATATACCTCAATCAGGTGAAGGCGGCATGATTGAGTTTTTAGATACGCTAAATAAACCACGTAAAATTTTGATTCATATCAACAATACCAATCCGATTCTTAATGAAGAATCAAAAGAACGCGATATACTGACCCAACACGGCATTGAAGTGTCGTTTGACAACATGAATATCGAGCTATAAAGATGATAGAACAAACGCCTTGGTCACTGGAAGAATTTGAAAAGCGCATCCGCGATATGGAACGTTTTTACCACATCAATCACCCCTATCACGTGATGATGCACGAAGGCACGCTAAGCAAAAAACAAATCCGTGGCTGGGTGGCTAATCGTTTTTACTACCAAGTTAATATCCCCCTTAAAGATGCCGCTATTATGGCGAACTGCCCTGATAAGGACACGCGTGCACAATGGGTTCAACGCATTATCGACCACGATGGCGCACCAGGCGAAATTGGCGGCATAGAAGCGTGGTTACAACTCGGCGAAGCCGTTGGCTTAACACGCGAAGAAGTACTGTCTGAAGAACACGTATTACCCGGCGTTCGCTTTGCGGTAGATGCTTACGTGAACTTTGCGCGTAGAGCAGATTGGCACGAAGCAGCCAGCTCATCACTAACCGAGTTATTTGCACCAAAAATCCACCAACAACGCCTTGATAACTGGCCTGAACACTACCCGTGGATTGATATAAAGGGGCTCACCTATTTTCAAAAACGACTTAGCGAAGCTCGTCGAGACGTTGAACACGGTTTGCGCATAACACTGGATTGGTATAAAACACGTGAGCAACAGGAAAAAATGCTCGGTATTTTGAAGTTCAAACTTGATATTCTTTGGACGATGGCAGATGCCATGCACATGGCCTATATACACGAAATGCCTCCCTACTTTACGGTGACAGAATGAGCCTGCACACAGATACAGCCATTCACCTATCGCCAACTTATCGGCTACAGTGGGAAAAAGCGCAAGATATGTTCGTGCTACTTTACCCTGAAGGATTAGTTGAGTTGAATCAAAGCTCGGCAGAAATACTGCAAGTTTGCGACGGGCAAAACAAACTGGCTGATATCGTTTCAGCATTAGAAAAAAAGTTTTCAGCCACTGGGTTAGAAAACGATATTACAACCTTCTTAAATACGGCACTTGAAAATGGCTGGATCACTCAAAGCACCTAGCCCACCTCGTTGGTTATTGGCAGAACTCACGTATTCGTGCCCGTTACAGTGCCCATACTGTTCTAACCCGCTCGACTACGCTGATTTCAAAGAAGAGCTGTCGACCGATGATTGGAAGCGCGTGCTTAAACAATCTCGTGAAATGGGCGCTGTGCAACTTGGCTTTTCCGGTGGCGAACCGCTCGTAAGAAAAGACTTGGTAGAGCTGGTCGATTATTCACATGAACTGGGCTACTACACTAACCTCATCACATCCGGTTACAACATGGATGAGGCAAAAATTATCGAGTTAAAAGAGGCTGGACTCGACCATATTCAAATTAGCCTACAAGCCAGCTCAAAAGAGTTAAACGATTTTATTGCCGGAACGGAGAGTTTTGAGCACAAAAAAGTCGTTGCCAAACTCATTAAAAAACACGGTTACCCGATGGTGCTGTGCGTGGTATTACACCGCCAAAATATTCACCAGATGAAAGATATTCTGGAAATGGCTATTGAATTGGGCGCAGACTTTGTTGAACTAGCCAACACACAATATTACGGTTGGGCGCACCATAATCGCGATCAACTAATGCCTACGCAAGAACAACTAACCACCGCCGAAGCGATAGCTAATGAATACCAAGCATCACAGAAAGGCAAAATGAAGATTTATTACGTGGTACCCGATTATTTCGAAGGCCGCCCAAAAGCTTGCATGAACGGCTGGGGCACAACGTTCCTTACCATTGCACCCGATGGGTTAGCATTACCGTGTCATTCAGCTCGCCTACTGCCTAATTTTGATTGCCCAAGTGTACGCGACCACTCCATCAGTGAAATATGGAATGAATCCAAAGCGTTCAACTACTTCCGAGGTGACGACTGGATGCAAGAACCATGTAGAAGCTGCCCCGAGAAAGGCAAAGATTTTGGCGGTTGCCATTGCCAAGCATTTTTACTCACAGGCGATGCAACCAATGCTGACCCTGTCTGTGATTTATCACCCCAGCATAGCGTCGTGACTGAAGCGATTGAACAAGCTAGCTTCGCTAACGAACAACCCACTGAAAAACCCCTAATCTTTCGCAACAGCAAAAACTCTAAACAGTTTTAAATAAAACAGTTCTATCAATAAAGCAGCACTACGCTGAGCAGTTAGCCGGTGCATTTGGCGGCATGTACTGCACAACAACTATGACTGGGCTGGGCGGCACGCCTTTCGGGCCCATGAGAATGCTAGGTAGAATTGCTTTTTCACTAGGTTTGATACTTGTTGTCGTTGCTGGCGCTGAGCTTTTTACCGGTAATAATTTAATCACAATGTCGTGGATCAAGTGACATATTTCAGGCCGCCAATTATTACTGAATGGAGCCACCGTGTATTGTGGAAACTTGGTCGGCTCGTTAGGCATGGTTATTATAATTTATCTATCAGGCTATTTAACTGGCGATCATAATCAGGTGGGGCAACAGCGTTAAAAATTGCCCAAGCAAAAGTAAATCGTAACTTCATAAGCAGTTTTACAAGCGGCATATTATGCAACACATTGGTTTGCCTAGCCGTTTGGATGTGCTTCACAGCGCGCTCAATAACGGCAAAAGTACTGGTTATTTTGTTCCCTATTTCAGCCTTTGTCGCACTTGTATTCGAACATTGTGCCGCCGATATGTACTTAATCCCCATTGGCATTATTGCCTCTTTTAACCCTATCATTGTTGAAACAGCTGGTATAAATAGCTCGCAACTCTCCCAATTAAACCTTGCGGGTTTTATGAAAAACTTAGTTCCAGTAACTCTAGGGAATATAGTAGGGGGCGTTGGGTTTGTAGCACTAGTTTATTACTTCATTTACCTAAAAGGGAGTGGTGAGGGCATCGGAGACGAAGACTAAGTCTTTGTACTCTTAAAAAGGTGCCATTCAAAGTCATCTGTTGCTGTTACTAATGCATCAATCATTTCTTCTCCATGCGCTAAATGCGTTGCATTCGGCAACACAATGAATCGAGCATGCGGTAACGCCTGTGACAAGGCAAAAGATGACTCTATTGGACACATAAAATCTTTTTTACCATGAATAATAGTACACGGCACATCATGCAGCCGGAATGCATTGTCCAAAATCTTATTTTCTTCAAAAAAGTAACCGTTCATCGCATAATGTGTTTCTATCCGCGCTTGAGCAATAGCTGTTTCTGGTACTTTTCCCTCTAACTCACCAGCATTAAAATCATCGCCTAATACAACGGCTCCACCCCATGCGTCCCATTCACGCGTTGTTTCTTGCCTAACATCTTCATCCTCTATAGCAAGCCTATGATAGTAGGCTGCCAATACATCTTTACGTTCATTTGGTGAAACATGGTGAGCAAATCGGTACCATGCTTCGGGAAACAAACGGTTCGCGCCATCTTTAAAAAACCAATCTGCATCCTTACTGCGCGCTAAAAAGGTACCACGAAGAATTAAACCAAGTACATTGCCAGTATATTGCTGGGCATACAACAGTGCCAATGTTGCCCCCCAAGAACCCCCAAACAAAAGCCACTTATCTATCTTTAGGTGCCCACGTATCATTTCCATATCTAACATTAAGTGGTTGCTTGTATTATGTTTTAAACGCCCTAAAGGCCGCGAACGCCCTGCCCCACGTTGATCCATTAAAATAACATGGTATTTATCGGGGTTAAAAAAGCAACGATGATGATCTTTGCAACTAGACCCCGGACCACCGTGTAAAAAAATAACGGGGATACCGTTTGGGTTACCCACTTGCTCAACATATATTTCGTGGCCATCACTAGTTTCCAGCCACTCTCTGGCAAACGGTTCAATACTTGGATATAACACTTTTAACATAAAATTAAGTCTACTTAAGGTCGCTAATAAGCCAGATAGATTACGCTATACTAACGTTTTTTGAAACGTATAAATCAATGTTCGATTTTGTCATTATAGGTGGCGGTATTATTGGCTTATTAACCGCCAAAGAGCTACAAAAAACAGGTGCCAGCGTTGCTATTATCGAAAAAACTAGCCCAGGCCAGCAAGCTACATGGGCAGCAGGTGGCATTTTATCGCCTATGCGCCCTTGGCATTATACCGAAGCCGTAAATTCTATTAGCTCACTGAGTCAATCTGTATACCAGCAACTGTCAGATGATTTACATCAATGCACAGGCATAGATCCTGAGTGGGTATTATCGGGCATGCTTGTATTGCAAGATTCTGAAACGAACCAAGCTATTCAATGGTGCAAAACTCACAAATCCCCCTATCAACTGCTGCCTGTTAAAGAGTTAAAAAAACAGTTTCCCCATCTAAAACCATTAGAGGAACCCGCTCTATTTAGACCAGATGTTGCAACCATTCGGCCACATAGGCTCATTAAAGCATTGAATATATTTTTAGCCCAAAATGGTGTTATATTCTATAACGACCAAGCCGCTCAACAATTATTAACAAATAATGACCAAGTTAACGGCATTCAGTTGGGTGATAAAAAAATCACCGCAAGTGAGTACATTGTTTGCGGCGGCGCATGGAGCCCACAATTATTCCCAGCAAATACCCCTAAACCAGATATTTCCCCTGTAAAAGGTCAAATGATCTGTTTCCCGCCAATCAATATCCCAAATCCGTGCATGGTTATGGATGGGAACCGCTACATTATTCCCCGAAAAGATGGCCGTATCGTCGTAGGTAGCACACGTGAAAAAACAGGATTTAACGCCCACACAACCGAGCAAGCATTTAAAGAATTGCGTGACTTTGCACAACAACTGTATCCTGAACTTTCGAGCATCGAGCCAGATGCACATTGGGCAGGTTTAAGGCCATCTTCACCTAACAGCACGCCTTATATTTGCCGAGTAAACTCGTATTCAAATTTAAGCATTAATGCCGGACACTATCGAAATGGTATTGTCACCGCCCCTGCCAGCGCAGAGCTTATGGTAAGTATATTACTCAACAAAGCCAATAAAATTGATCCAACGCCCTATCAAATAGATCGCTAATAAT
>NVSW01000033.1 GCA_002401365.1 Piscirickettsiaceae bacterium
GCTGATATGGCTGCATTTGATGCAGACAAAGCGATGTACACACAATCTTTAGGTTGCTGGCATGGTTTTATCGGCCAACAAAAAATGATTTCAATTAAGAAGCATTTCAATGGAAAAACTGACCGTCGTTACTTGTATCTTTCTGGCTGGATGGTCGCTGCTCTACGTTCAGATTTTGGTCCGCTTCCTGATCAATCAATGCACGAGAAAACGGCTGTTGCATCGTTGGTTGCTGAGTTATATACATTCCTACGCCAAGCTGACGCACGCGAATTAGGTGGCTTGTTCCGTGATTTAGATGTAGCACGTGAAGCGGGCGATGATGTTGCTGCAAAACGTGTTCAAGATGCTATCGATAACCACGTAACACACGTTGTACCTATCATTGCGGATATTGATGCTGGTTTCGGTAATGCTGAAGCAACTTACATCATGGCTAAGCAGATGATCGAAGCGGGTGCTTGTGCACTGCAAATCGAAAACCAAGTAGCTGATGAAAAGCAATGTGGTCACCAAGACGGTAAAGTGACTGTTCCTCATGCTGATTTCCATTCTAAAATTCGCGCATTGCGCCATGCGTTCCTAGAGCTAGGTATCGACAACGGCATTATCGTTTCGCGTACTGACTCTGAAGGTGCTGGTCTGACTAAAGAAATCGCTGTTGTTAAAGAACCTGGCGATCAAGGCGATCGTTATAACTCTTTCTTAGATGTTGAAGAAGTCGACGTAGCTGACATGGCTGAAGGCGATGTATGCTTTAACCGCGACGGCAAACTTGTTCGTCCTAAGCGTTTGCCTTCTGGTTTGTACCAATTCCGTCAAGGTACGGGAGAAGAACGTTGCGTATTTGACTCTATCGAAGCCATTAAAGCCGGTGCTGATCTTCTTTGGATTGAAACTGCAACGCCAAGCGTTAAAGATATCGCCAACATGATGAACGAAGTACGCAAAGAAATTCCTGATGCGAAGCTCGTTTATAACAACAGTCCATCATTCAACTGGACGCTTAACTTCCGTCAGCAAGCATTTGACGCAATGGTTGAAGCCGGTGAAGATGTTTCTGCATACGATCGTGATGGTTTAATGAGTGCTGAATACGATGAAACTGATTTGGCTAAAGCTGCGGATGAAAATATCCGTACATTCCAAGCTGATTCTGCTCGTGACGCGAACATCTTCCATCACTTGATCACTTTACCTACTTACCACACAGCTGCATTGTCTACTGACAACTTGGCTAAAGAGTACTTTGGTGATGCAGGTATGTTAGGCTATGTGGCTGGCGTACAGCGTAAAGAGATCCGTCAAGGTATCGCATGTGTTAAGCATCAAAACATGTCTGGTTCAGACATGGGCGATGACCACAAAGAATACTTTGCTGGTGAAAACGCGCTTAAAGCGGGCGGTGCTAAAAACACATCTAACCAATTCTCTTAATCTAAGATGATCTGAGATTGGTTGGTTAAGCTTTTTTATTATACCCAAAGGGCATAAGTTTCATTGAAGCGGATTTAAAAGTAAATCCACTTAATTCAGCTTTAAAAGCTTAATGTGGCTTTCCTAGCAATTGCTCCTGCATTGCTAGGATACATGCCATCCGTGGCAATAAGAGGCGGATTTCTTTATTGAAAGCCGCCTTTTTTAATGGTGTTTCATGTTTTGATCTACAATTAAGTGTTTTAACGCACTAAAAGTTTATAAACGGCAAAATCCAAGGCAATTGAATCATGAATGAAACCCCAAGCTACTTACAGGACGCGACAGAGCTGTTAACAAAAGATGGTTTTTCAACGGGCGATGTTTGGTATCACGGCACGTCTTCTTCCTTAGTAAGCTCCATTCTGTCTAACGGCCTAAAGCGTTCAGGCGACAAAGCGATGAAGCAAGCAGCGAAAAGCACGATGGCTACGATTGGCAATAGCTATACAGAGTCTATCGAACCTGTATTTTTAACGCAAAGCAAAGAACTTGCTTACTACTGGGCACAGCAGACGGTTAAAGAACGCAGTGTGCGTATCGACGGTGAAGAAAGTGCTGTCGTTTTTACAGTTGAATTGCCCGAAGAGCAGAATGCTAGCGTTCTCCCTGATGTGGGTGCGGCTAGCTTGTTGATGGTTGAAGAAGGTGAGGCGTACATGACTTATGTCGCTAAAATCTACCAAGATTGCAGTGCCGGTGTGCTTGATATTAATTTGATGAAGGCGAACCGCTTAGAGTATCTGAATAAGCTTGGAATGGCCTATATCAATGAAGACATTGACGCTGAATTTGTTTCACTTGTTTCTAGTTGAGCATTATTTAATTGATTGTAGGCATTGCTGGTGTTACGTTTAATCCATGAAAGCAGCTTATGACCCTATTCCAATTGATGTAGATCCATCTAAAGGTCTGATTAACGTTAAGATTGTGATTGCCATTTTTATTGGCATAACGGCGCTGATGGTTGCTTGGCGTGTCTACCAACAGTTGTTTGCTTGGGATATGGGCATGGATTCGTTTGAGCCAGAATTTCAAACGTACTGGATGAATCTTCTATATGCACAATGGATAGTAGAGTTTATCCTGGCAACGACAATTTGGAGTTACTTATTGAAAACGCGCGATAAAAACGTTTTTAATTTATCGCCTGCAGTCGAGCTTAGGCGTTATTTCACCCTGTTCTTGTGGTTGCTTAGTTACACTTGGATTATTTATTGGGCAGCCAGTTTTTTTGCTGAACAAGACGCTTCCTGGCACCAAGTAACGGTTCGTGATACTGACTTCACCCCCAGCCATATTGTGCTGTTTTACGGCACATTTCCAGCTTATATCATTGCTGGCGTTTCTTCTTTTCTATACGCTCGAACAAGATTACCGCAATTCGCGGAAAATATTTCCATTCCTTTTGTAATTTTGGTCGTTGGGCCCTTTTTAATATTGCCTAACGTCGGGCTTAATGAGTGGGGACATACCTTTTGGTTTATGGAAGAGCTTTTTACTGCGCCGCTTCATTGGGGCTTTGTCGTGCTTGGCTGGTCTTCACTAGCGATAGGCGGTTTGGGGATACAAATTATTCTGCGTCTATTAGCGTTGAGCAAATTACCTAATGAGCCCAACATCACGGGAAACATGCTTACTATGAATAAATAAGCGCCCGCCTGCTTGAAAAATCACTTCAAACCCCCCATATTAGAACGACAGTTTTTCAGAACATCTTCGATAATTTTCTGTCAAAATAACCATCAACCTAATTTAAATTTTTTTAAGTATGCCTGATTTACCTTTTGAAGATGACCATGATGGCGGGCTTGCTTTGCAGGAAGCTCAACCGAAATTACAAAAGCCACCTATGTATAAGGTGCTATTGTTAAATGATGATTTCACTCCAATGGATTTTGTAGTGTCGATATTACAAACTATTTTTTATAAAGATAAAGATGAAGCAGTAAGAATTACGATGAACGTACATACTAGTGGTATTGGTTTGTGCGGCGTCTATACTAAAGATATAGCAGAGACAAAAGTGCAGCAAGTTATCGCATATGCTCAGGAAAACCAACACCCTTTGCAATGTACATTAGAAGAAGCGGAGTAAAATAAATGCTTGATAAAGAACTAGAACTATCATTAAACGATGCGTTTAAACGTGCGCATGAAAAAAAGCACGAATTTATTACCGTTGAGCACCTGTTGTTAGCGATGATGAATAATCAGTCCGCCTGCGATGTTTTTAAAGCATCTGGTGGTAATGTGGAACTATTAACGACTGAGTTGGAAAAGTATTTAGCAGAATCCACGCCTGTTATTCCTGATGATATTGAACGTGAAACACAACCCACACTTGGCTTTCAACGCGTTTTGCAACGCGCTGTTTTTCATGTCCAATCATCGGGTAAAAAAGAAGTGAGTGGCGCCAATGTATTGGTTGCCATTTTTAGTGAGCAAGATTCTCAAGCAGTCTATTTAATGAATCGCCAAGATGTACAACGGCTTGATATTGTTAATTTTATCTCTCACGGAATTGCCAGAGTTGAAGACGATACTGATACTGGAAATTTTGAAGAAATTCCTGCAGCTGAAACTGAAGAGGCAAATGACCCGTTAACTAAGTTCACTGTTAACTTAAATGAACAAGCAAAGCTTGGCAAAATTGATCCGCTCATTGGCCGAGAAAAAGAGCTAGAACGAACGATACAAACTCTCTGTCGCCGTCGTAAGAACAACCCCTTACTGGTTGGTGAAGCGGGTGTTGGTAAAACCGCAATTGCCGAGGGTTTAGCGCTAAAAATTGTCGAAGGTAATGTCCCAGACGTACTTGAAGGAACGATTATCTATTCATTAGACATGGGTTCTTTGGTTGCAGGTACAAAATACAGAGGCGATTTTGAGAAACGGTTAAAAGGATTGGTAAATCAACTTAAGAAAGAAGACAACAGCATTCTGTTTATTGATGAAATTCATACCATTATCGGTGCCGGATCTGCCTCTGGTAGTGTAATGGATGCGTCAAATATGATTAAGCCAGCACTTGCTTCGGGTGATTTGCGTTGCATTGGCTCAACGACTTATAAAGAGTATCGTGGGGTTTTTGAAAAAGACCACGCGTTGGCTAGGCGTTTTCAAAAAATTGATATTAATGAGCCGTCTGTCGAAGACACCATTAAAATTTTAAAGGGTTTGAAGTCTCGCTACGAAGAGCACCATAATATCGAATATAGTGCTGATAGCATTGAAACGGCAGCTAAACTATCAGACCGCTATATTGGTGACCGCTTTTTGCCAGATAAGGCTATTGATGTGATTGATGAGGCTGGTGCAAAACAACGTTTATTACCAGAAGGTGATCGTAAGAAAACTATTTTGAAAGCTGATATTGAAAAAATAATTGCACAAATAGCACGAATTCCTGAGAAAAGTATTTCCTCACAAGACAAAGACAAGCTTAAAGATTTAGCGCGTAATCTTAAATTGGTTGTGTTTGGTCAAGACGAAGCAATCGATAAATTATCAGATGCGGTTATTCTTAGCCGTGCTGGCTTGGGGCAAGATGAGCGTACAATCGGTTCATTCCTATTTGCAGGGCCTACAGGTGTTGGTAAAACAGAAGTAACACAACAGCTGGCTAAAATAATGGGCGTTGAGCTTATTCGCTTTGATATGTCGGAATATATGGAACGACACACTGTTTCGCGTTTAATCGGCTCACCCCCTGGTTACGTTGGCTATGACCAAGGTGGACTATTAACAGAGGAGGTTAATAAACACCCTTACGCAATTTTATTATTAGATGAAATTGAAAAGGCACACCCAGATATATTTAATTTATTGTTACAAATTATGGATCACGGCACATTGACCGATAATAACGGCAGAAAGGCCGATTTTAGAAACATTATGTTAATAATGACGACCAATGCTGGCGCACAAGAAGCGAGTAGGGCATCGATAGGTTTTACTGAACAGGAGCATGCTTTAGACAGTATAAAGGTGATTGAAAAAACATTTACCCCAGAATTTAGAAATAGGCTAGATGCAGTCGTTCGGTTTAAGGCGTTGGCGGAGGAAACGATTATCCATGTGGTGGATAAGTTTATTTTCCAATTAGAAGCACAGTTACACGACAAAAATGTTACGTTAACGTTAGAACCGGAAGCAAGAAATTGGCTAGCTAAAAAAGGTTATGATCCCAAAATGGGTGCTCGACCCATGGAACGTACAGTTCAAGAGTACATTAAGAAGCCGTTAGCGAATGAATTGTTATTCGGTAAATTAGTGGGCGGTGGAGCCGTTAAAGTTTACGTAAAAGATAATAAAATAGATTTTATTATTAAAGAAACGAGTAAAGATTTAGTCGAACAAAAGTAGGGCTTACTTTACGCGGTAAGTAATACGGCCTTTTGATAAATCATACGGGGTCATTTCAACTTTTACGCGATCGCCAGTTAATATGCGTATGTAGTGTTTGCGCATTTTTCCTGAAATATGCGCTGTAATAACGTGTCCATTTTCTAACTCAACACGAAACATTGTGTTTGGAAGCGTATCTTTAACCACGCCTTCCATTTCAATTTGATCTTCTTTTGCCATGCCTTCCTTTCAATAAATGTTTAACGAATAACTTGTTTAACAAGCTAATGCGGCGCGATTTTACACTATTTGCGTTGTATTAAGTGTGATTTGAATTAAAAAGTTGTTGATGAGTTGATTCAATCGCTGGCGTTGGGTAACTCTTCGTCTTTTAGATAGCTTTTCCATTCGCCTTTTATCAACATTTCAATGGGTCTAAAGTTAGCTTTATATGACATTTTTAACGAATCTTTAATGAAATAACCAAGGTATAAATGCTGTTTTTTTTGTATTTTAGTACCTTGTATTTGTTGCAAAATACTATAAGTTCCTAAACTTCGTGTTGCGAACGCCGGTTCAAAAAAGGTATATACAGCCGACAAGGCGTTATCAAATATATCGGTTACCGACACAGCCAATAACTTATTTCCAAGCCGAGTTTCATAAAGAATAGAGTTACCGAATGATTGGCAAATAAACATTTCGTACTCATTTACACCAAACTGTTCCATTGAACCACCTGGGTGCTTATGAGCTTGATACTTTAAATAAAGATCGTAATGTTCATCAGAAAAAAGGGCCTCAGTTGGTTTAAACGTAAGGTCATTATTCTTTAGTAATAAACGTTTTTGACTTCTGGATGCTTTGAAGTGCTGGACATCAATTCGACTAGAAATGCACGATTGACAACCACTGCATTGCGGCCGGTAAGCGTGTTTGCCACTTCGCCTAAAACCAATGCTTATCAAGTATTCATATATTTTGGGAGTGACGGTTACATCTGGTGAGATAAATATACTTTGGCTCTGCTTATCGGCTAAATAATCACATGTCTGCGGTGCAGATATATAAAGGTCTAGTCGTTTGCCAATTTGTACGGTGTCTGTCATATCGTTTGCCAAGCCATCGTTGCACAATGTTTAGAGCACAAGGTATTGAGTTTTTGTGAAAATTCAATACGCGACATTGTCGATGCGCCCAAACTCACGAGGTGAGGTGATGCAACTTGGCAATCAATTAATTGGTAGTTCCATTGCTCGAGCTGTTGGCATAAATAAGCGAAGGCAACTTTAGAGGTGTCACTTTGACGGCTAAACATTGATTCACCAAAAAATACTTGTCCGATGCTAATACCATACAAACCACCAACTAAAAGATCATCAGACCATACTTCAATTGAGTGGGCGTGACCGAGTTTAAATAACGCGTTATAAGCATCTATCATGGATGCCGTTATCCACGTTCCATGTTGCTGATGACGGGTTTCGCTACATGCCAAAATAACGTCATTAAAGGCGTTATCAATAGTACATGTATAGATATCCTTATTGATGGTTTTTTTAAGACTACGTGAAATATGTATTTCATTTGGTTTTAGAACCATCCGCGGGTTTGGTGACCACCACAGAATGGGTTGATCATCTTCAAACCAAGGAAATATACCTTGTTGATAGGCGTTTAATAAACGTTCTGGGCGTAATGAACCACCTGCGGCCAAAAGACCATTAGGTTCCTCCAGCGCGCAATGTAAGCTAGGGAAAGGGTCTAAATCATTGTCCACATCAAGCCAAGGAACCATAACACGACGGCTAGTCTTCTTGTTGTTCCAAGTTATCGAGAAATTTTTCAGCATCTAGCGCGGCCATACAGCCTGAACCAGCAGAGGTGATAGCTTGTCGATAAATTGAATCAGCGACATCGCCAGCAGCAAAAACCCCAGGAATACTGGTTTGAGTCGCATTACCTGTGTTGCCACTTTGGGTTGTCAGATAACCATGTGACATGTCTAATTGTCCATTAAATATTTGTGTATTTGGTGAATGCCCAATGGCGATAAAGACGCCTTCAAGATCAATGTCATTTGTTGAGCCATCTTGAGTATTCTTGATGCGAATGCCAGTAACCCCCATATCGTTGCCTAATATTTCGTCCAACTCGTTAAACCACTCAACTGAAATGTTTCCGTTAGCCACTTTTTTCATCAACTTATCAGATAATATTTTTTCTGAACGGAATGAATCTCTGCGGTGAATAACGGTAACGTGGTCAGCAATATTTGATAAATACAGGGCTTCTTCAACAGCTGTATTGCCGCCGCCTATAACGGCTACTTTTTGGTTTTTAAAAAAGAAACCATCACAAGTAGCACAAGCAGATACACCTTTACCCCTAAAGGCTTCTTCAGAAGGTAAACCTAAATATTTGGCTGATGCGCCGGTACAAATAATTAACGAATCGCAGGTGTACGTGCCTGAATCACCAATAAGTTTAAAAGGGCGTTGTTGTAATTCGGTGGTATGGATATGGTCAAACTGAATTTTAGTATCAAAACGCTCAGCATGAAGCTTCATTCTCTCCATTAACGCAGGACCTTGTAARCCCTCAACATCACCTGGCCAGTTRTCTACRTCTGTGGTTGTCATTAATTGACCACCTTGCTCAATGCCGGTGATTAATAATGGGTTCAGGTTGGCTCTGGCAGCATAGACGGCAGCAGCATAGCCAGCAGGTCCGGAACCTAAAATGATTAAACGTTGATGATTGGTGTTACTCATAACAATATTCCTACGTTGTGGGATTAAAATTCAACCATTGAGTCAAAGCAGGTTGATATTTTATAAAATGGGGTAGTATGGCTATAAGCATTAATCTGGTAAAGAGGTAATTATGAATATTGGTATAGCAAAAGAAATTAAGCCCTTTGAAGGCCGAGTTGCGCTAACGCCAAATGCTTGTAAAACCTTAATGTCGGCAGGCCATACTGTTTTTGTTGAATATAACGCTGGGCTATTAAGTGGTTATGTCAATAATGAATATGAACAAGTGGGGGTTAGGGTATGTGTTAGTGCCAAGGAACTGTATCAACAATGTACATTAATTGTAAAAGTTAAAGAGCCTCTTCTTGAAGAATTACAATACTTAACGGCTGAACATATTCTTTTTTGTTTCTTACACTTGGCGGCCAATCCTCAATTAACAAAAAGGTTATTGAGCATTGGGCTCACAGCGGTTGGGTTTGA
>NVSW01000034.1 GCA_002401365.1 Piscirickettsiaceae bacterium
AAATCTAAACGGGAATGGGCGTCATGAGTTTAGTGGTATCCGACATTAACGTTAACTTGTCCGCCAAGAAGATATTAAAAGGTATCAGCACTGAATTTGCAGAAAACCAACTGATTGGACTGATTGGGCCAAACGGTGCAGGTAAATCAACGCTACTGCGTGTTTTGGCAGGCTTACAAATGATTGAATCTGGCAAGGTTGAGCTAAATAGCCAGCGACTGCAGGATTTATCGAACCTAAATTTGGCAAAAAAAATCACCTACTTACCGCAAACACACGAGTGCCATTGGCCCATGACCGTGGAGCGCGTGGTGATGTTGGGTCGATACCCTCATGTAGACAGCCATCGCTTAGACGATGTGAACATGCAAGCCGTAGAGCAGGCAATTAAGGACGTAGATATTGAACACCTGGTTGGTCGTTCAGTAAACGAGCTCTCGGGTGGTGAACGCGCTAGAGTCATGCTGGCAAGGGCATTGGCAACGCAAAGCGATATTTTATTGGCCGATGAACCGATTGTTTCGCTAGACCCACGTCATCAAATTGAGGTAATGGCGTTATTAAAGACCTTAGCCGAAAAAGGTAAAACAGTCATTGTCGTGTTACATGAGCTGCATTTAGCCATGCGCTATTGCGATAGTTTGGTACTATTGAATAAAGGTAAAGTAGCATCCGAAGGCACTCCTGAGAATGTTTTGACACCTGAGTATATGAGTACAATATACGGTGTTGACGCTATTTATGGTGAGCACCTGGGTTGTTCATGGATTTTACCGTGGAGCAATAAAAAAGGAGAAGAACACTAATCCTTCTCCTTTTTGCTTTATGCTGTTTCAACTTAATTAGCAGGCTGATAATGTATAGAGAAAAATACATTTGTACCGTCTGTATTAAAGCCAGAGACGGTTTCGTATTCCTCATTAAATAAATTAGCTACTTTTACTTGAGCGGTTAAATCGTTGTTGATTTTATAAGCTCCTACAATATCAACGGTTGTAAAACCTGCTATACGACGTGTATTAGCGGCATTATCAAAACGCCGTCCCGATACAAACACTTTGCTCGCAAGACTAAAGTCACCGAACGATTTATTAGCATTCAATGCGAAGGTTTGTTCAGCACGCCTTGCCAATACATTGCCATCATTTGGGCCGCCGCTTCTATTTTCTGGGTCTATCCAAGAAAATTGACCATCGACATTAATGCCGGCCAATTTGGTTTTAGCTTCTAGCTCAAGCCCCTTAATCACGGCTTCTGAAATATTTTGCGGAACAAAAGAGGCATCAAGAGCGATGAGGTCTTTTATTGTTGTTCTATAAATATTGGCAGACCAATTAATGCCTATGTGTTGTCCAGAAAGACCAAGCTCGTATGATTTAGAGCGTTCTGGGTCTAAATCAGCGTTACTGGTTGCAAATCCAAAGAATGGAGGGTTGTATAAATCGATTAAAGACGGAGCAGCAAATGCAGTGCCAAATGATGCGGTGATTCGAAGCGTATCTGATAAGTCTGTTCCCCAAGCAATGTTACCGGTTGTATGGCTACCAAATTGCTCGTCGTCTTCACCACGTAATGCCAACTGGTAACGGTTCTCCCCAAACTCACCTAGTAGCTGAGTAAAAACAGCATTACTGTGACGTTTAGCTTCCGTAAAACCAGCAGATTCTGATATTTTATCGTCCTCATAATCATAGCCAATGGTAAGCAAGTGCTGCTCATTTAACTGAATATCATTTTGAATACTAAAATGATCTTGTTGATTGTCGGCAAAACTGGTCGCAAATGCACCTTTGTTATCAGACTCAATCCTGCCTTGGCTCAAGGTCGATTTAATTGACCATGTGTCTGTTACGTCGAAGCGTACATTAGTGCCAAAGGTATGTTGCAAGAAGTCAGTCGTGTTGAAAAACCCGTCAAATTCACTTTCACCTTCACTGTATAAACTAAAAAACTCAAGTTCAATGTTATTGGCAAACCTATGCCCAACACGTATTGAAGCATTAGCATTTCTATAGGCATCACTATCTGGTTCTGTTGCGAAACAGCCGATAAATAACACGCCACTTCTACCATCACATGAGTTAAAACCGTTTGTTTCCGTGTAACCACCACTCAGGCTATACCAAGTAGAAGTATCGCCACCTGAAATACCAAACGTTGTTTCTTTTGTATCATGCGTACCAAAACCAACAGAAAAATGGGGTGTTAGTTTTCCTGACCCTTTTTTAGTGAAAATTTGAATGGTTCCACCGATAGAACCAGAGCCGTACAAACTAGATTGAGGCCCACGAACTAACTCAATGCGTTCAATTTGGTTTAATGGAATATGCTCGAGTTGTGGCGCACCAAATGAATTAGTGGCTAGCTTCACACCATTTAATAATATTTGAGTATGATTCGATTCAGTACCACGCAAGAAAACTGAGGTTTGCTTACCCAACCCACCGGAATTAGAAATAGTAACGCCAGGTAAGCCATTAATGGCTTCGGCAACCGTCTTGTATTGGTATTTTTCAATATCTTCTTTCGTCACAACGGATACAGATGCCAGTGTTTCATCCATTGTTTGTGCTGTACGTGTTGCAGTAACAACCATATCGCTAGAGTCCGCAAATGCAATCGATTGAGTTAATGACAATGCAGCCGTAATACTCGCCGCTAGAATAGTTTTTTTCATGATATTTCCTCGTTATAAGGCGCGGCCCCGCGCCAATTAAAGTGACGCCACGAGAGGAATAGATGAGGTTGAAAAAGATAAAACAAAATCAACGACAGCCCTGTTGCCCACCCGCAACGTACCGATTTGCTTGCGGTAGGTCTCCGGGCTCATAAGTGGTTAATTAACCGATGTATCGCCTTCCCATGTTTTACACAGTGGCTGTTGATACACGTTGCTTATATACCGTTGCGGGGGCAGCGTTGGGTTCGAACAGAGTCTAACCAACTTCCCTTTAATTGAGCGATAAACTCAAAACCAAAAGCGAGCGTATTATCATACTTTTATATAATGCTAGTCAAGGGAACAAAAATTATTAATAATGAAAGAAAAATTCCGCATATGAGTTTTAACAACATTAATATTTTATTAGTAGACGATCACGAACTCGTTCGTTGTGGAATCGAACAGCTGTTAAACAAAGATCCAGATATAAATGTCATTGCTGTTGCATCAACTGGTGAACAAGCTATTCACTTGGCTAAAGAGCTTGAACCAGATGTTATTTTAATTGACCTTAATATGCCCGGGATGGGTGGAATTGAAGCTATAAAATATATTCTTCGTGCAAATGAACATGCCAAAATAATCGCTTTAAGTGTATATGATGATGGGCCAGTGCCACAGCAAGTCATAGCCTATGGCGCGAAAGGATACATAAACAAAGGCTGCCCGACAGAAGAATTGATTAAAGCTATCATGATGGTATATCAAGGTAAACGTTATTTATCAGCAGCCGTTGCAAATAACCTTATATTTAGCACGCAAACGCCTGACCAGAACGCATTTACTAGATTGAGTAACCGAGAACTACAAGTTGTTACTAAAATTGTGGATGGACATTCCATCACCGATATCGCAGATACCCTATCAATCAGCCCCAAAACAGTCAATACTCACCGCTATCGTGCGCACGAAAAACTAGGCATTAATAATGATATTGAGCTAGTCAGACTTGCTATTGATGCGGGGCTATTAAAAAATATCTAATTATTTGAGTTTTCCACTCGTTTTAAACCGAATCATAGGGTAAAATTCGCGCTCAATTTGATTGCCTGGGTGGTGAAATTGGTAGACACACGGGACTTAAAATCCCGCGGCTTTAACGGCCGTGCCGGTTCGATTCCGGCCCTAGGCACCAGTTATATCAAGCTCTAAGCACTTAACGGTGCTAGGGCTTTTTTATTGGTTCTTCTTAAAAGTAGACTTATAGTAGACGCTTGTATGGAGGTTTCCTAAGAAATAAGGAACGATCGCTACCTCATTTATTTGAGCTTAGGCTAGTGAGATCCGCTCGTATTTGATTTTCATTATTTAAACCGAGCATTGGAAGTATTTCTAACATTAAATTGATAAGTTTCTCGGAACTATCTCCTTCGCTTGATGCGCATTTAATTTGATTTTCGTGTGAAGGAGAAAATCTAAGTCGAAAATGCGGGTCTTGCATGAAAATAGCCCAATGCTTGATAACCCACTTGTTAATAGTTTCAGCTATATCTCTTATGTAACCAACCTCATGTGCTAATTGAATTGAGTGATATGCCAACGTATAAACTCTATTTGGAGATGGTGCTTTAAATTCTTGTGGTGTTTTCAGGTGGTGACCTAAGAGCATAGCCACTTGGTTACTATAATCATCACTAGAGCTGATGCTTTTATTTTGTAGATTACTTAAAAAAATATTTCTAACTTTAATTAATTTAGACTTTTCTAGAAAGTTTAGGAGTAGATTAACTAAATTAGGCCTCTCTAAAAATATGCACATAAATATAAAACAGAGTACAAATTTTTCAGTAAGACCCATGTAATTTAACTGCTGCTCTGTTGTTAACTCAGGAAAAGTTCCATATGTAATGTTCTTAATGTCTAGAGCTTCACCTCTCTCGAAAAGGTACGCATATTGAGTTATAACTAGAGGTAGTGTGGCTTTAAAAAGCTCAATATCAGCACATGTTAGAGCGTTGGACATCACCGAGATAGTAAGAAAAAATTGACCTTCAAGTGCGGGTCCTTTTGGTAAGTATTGGTGTAAATTTTTAGTAATCCCCAGGTCTAGGTGGCATTCATTCTCAATTGATGCAAGCAGATACCAAGTCATTTCAATAGGAGCAATGTCTTGTTTTTTAATATCTGGGTGAGGATCTGGGTTACTGACAATACCTGGAGTTATCCTGGTCTCTTCCCCGTCATTAAGAAGCATCTCTCTTCCACTTGCATCTTGATAAAGCCATAAAAAAACATGGCGAGCGGTTGCGTGACAGTGAGTAGCTCGCAAAGAGCTCTGGGGGTCTACCTTCTTAAGCTCATGTAGAACTGCAACTAAATCATTAAGGCATGTGACTCTATCACCAGCATGCCAACTTGCAAGAGCAGCATCTGTAATTAAGCCTAGGCGCATTGGTTCCATACTTGGGTCAAGACAATTTTTTGCGCCATTGCTGCCATAGAGATAATATCGTCTTGCATCTATGTACTCACCTTGTTTTTCAGAACTAATGGCCGCATCTCGGCCAAGGAATGCTTGCTCCGTTTGATTTAAAGGAACGCACTTATCAATCAATAGTTTTGCTAATTCTAGGCTCCCTTGGTGGTCTTCAGCTCGGTATAAAACTTTTGCTTTTGCCCTTATGAGCACTGAATTAGTTTTATCATAAAAGTTTAGGCCTTCATCTAATACTTTAAGGGCTTGGGTTTGATCGTTTCCATACTCATCTAAGATAATTGCCCGAAATTTTCTACAACATACAGCAAGACGTATATACCCCCACGCGTTAGCAAAATCCTCTAATTGTTGAAAAACAAGAGCGTGCGCGGAAGGGTCTATTGAATTCGCATCGTTTTCACTCAGCCACGCTCCGCTTACTAGCATATCAAAATCAATTCCTAGTTCCGAGTCACCGTAAATCTTGAGTAATTTTTGACGAAACTCTTGATCACATAAATCAAGAAATTTAAATGTGGCGAGCAATCCATTAATTGTTTTGATTTGCTGTGATTGGTACTGAAACATAACGCTAACTACAGGCAAGCCATTTACTTCTTGGAGAGTAAGGTCTTTTAATAAATCTGGCAATGTTTTGATGCTAGTGTTAACTAAGTAGTCGTATTTTCGTATCAAATTATAATAATTTTGTAGCGGCCCATTTTCTGATTTAGAGAATAATAATTTTGCATAAGCTAAAACCGCCATTAATGTACTAATTTGTTTATCCTCGATAAGCTCACTTTCGATATAAAACCTATTAAGTGCTTTTTGAAACGTTCCTTGGGAGTCTTCTTCATATCGAAGCAAGAGCAACTGAGCAACACGACATGTCAGATTGATAATGGGGTTGCCTTCATATACAAGAGATTCAGTGGTCATAAAAGTAACAGCAGTAAAATAAGGAACAATCATTTTCAGGTCCTTTTCATCTGCATTCATAATGGCTGAACATATAAAGAAAATAGCTGATGTATTTTTTCCAGATAATGCAGACATTAATGCGGAGTTTGCTTCGATTGGGTTAAGTGATTTTATTCTTAGAAAAGAGCTCGCTATTTCGAAGCTTATTTCTTTCTGCTGATTCGCAGTTAATGTTTTATTAGCAAAATTCGATAGTAGTGGGGATAAGGAAAACCGATTGGACTCCTGCTGATCTATCCATGATCCAATCAGTCTGTCGAATATTATTCCACCATCTTCAATGGCTGGTGCAATTTGAGCCAAATCTTTGACTAGCTCACGATTAAACCCCCCTATTTTAAGTGATAATCGTTCTAGTAACCTGCGCGCCTTATTTGGTAATTCACTGAGAAGTCTTTCTCTTGTTCGGGCACGTACTTTCTCAACTTCTTGATTTCCAACTAACAAGGAGTCCGTAACTTCTAACGCATTTATATCCCAGCCATTGTCATGCATGCTCTGAATTGCTGCGATAGCTAATTGTGGGTGCCCACAACCAGAGATAAGATAAATGTATCTGGTCCAATTTTTATAATCTACATTTAATCCTGTAAGTATTTGCTGTATGTCTTCTTCAGAGAATTCTTCAAATTTTTGATTAATTGCTGAGGTTAAACCAGAAGAAAAAAGAAAATCAGTGTCTGGGGGTCTAGGTGATGTGATTATTAAAAGTACGTCTGCACGCTCAGTTGCTGTTTTCAGATACAGCAACGTATCATTTATGCCTGATTCAAAAACACATTCAAGGTCATCTATAATCAGGCCTTTTATTCTTTGCTCCATTAATACATCGATTACACCACTTAGAACCGAATTTGCTTGGTCTGTATTTAAACCTCTTAAGTTTATTATCGTCCAGTTACCACCTAAATTCTTTCCTACTATTCTCACACCTGTAGTTTTACCAACTCCAGCAGAACCAAAAACCCAGCAAATTCCATAGTGGGTCAAGGATAATATGATGTTATCAACCTGATGATTACGTGTTGCAATAACTTCAGGCAATGGTATTTTATCTATCGGTTTTGGCTCAGATAGGCGTGACGATACCAAGTTAGTAGTTTGTGAAGAGGGAACAGAGAGGCCCCTCATCATCTCAATAATTGTATGCTCAAGTTTGGATGTATTTAATGAAACACGTGTGGCCCGCTCAATTAATGCTTCAAGGTCGCTTTTGTAGGCTATACGTTCTGTTTTTTCACTTTTTATCGCCTTGTTTAAAAGCGTAACTACAATTTCGTTCAGGCAATTTTCAACTTGAGAATCTAGTCCACCACGATCGATCACACGTTTTGAAAGCTGCGAGCGAAGAAAGGCTTTTATATTTTTTAAGCTGGCTTCTTTGCAATCAAAGTTAATACGCTTTAAGAAATCTTCTCTGAATTCATCATCACTAAGTTCTTTAATGTGGTTTTTTGTTTTTTTAGAAACTTTGGATGAGTAGAGAATATCTCTTAAAGGAGCTAGGTCTCCAATTATTGCAAGATTCTCCAAGATTTTAAGGTAGGAATGTCACCAATTCTATCTTTCGGTGACCTTTCCTTAGTGATTTCTGACGTGGTTAAATGGCGTAATCTAACATTAAAGTCAGGGTTTTTTTGTTGCAAATCAACGAAGCTATTGATGGATTCAACAATATCCTTAGAGTTAATAGTTACTGAGTTTTTAGTTTCTTTTACTTGAACTGCTTGTAATGCGTCCGTAGCAACGATGGCAAAGTCTTCTGCAACTTCCAACAACAGTAGTTCTTCATCCCCTAGCTCTAGCCATGCGAGAGCTGACGTGTATATTTGATATACATACCCACCTAATGCACGTGTTGCTTCACGCGCTTCATCTCCCTTTGGGATATTTGGGATATCCATATACAAAACCAAATCCTATTCTTATTAGTTATATTTGAACACATCATTGTAAGCTAGAGCCTAAATTTTTCTTATTTAGTAGTGCTAGCTCCAGATTTCAGGTATTTTCAATTTTGATATATATAAACTACATCTTATTTTTCATGGTTATAAACTCGTAACCTTAGATTTATTTGTCTATTGCGTACAGTTATTGACAGAACTCCAAGGGCGTAGCTATCGCTACACCGCTCAAAATATCAAGCGACCCAAACTCATGGGGTTGCTGCTGATCTGTAATACTTAAGCCCGTAGAGTGTCGTGCTGGCAAAGCACCTCTTTTCAATAAATCAAAGCCTGGCCTTGCTTCAGTTTTACCCATACCTTGGTGAGGCTTGGCTTTAGCCCAACTGACAGTCCATTTGTAGAACCGCGTAACATAGTGAATACCTTTAGAAACGAGCCCGAAGATACGTCCCTTGATTGAGTCACCATAACGACCTACGGGAGGACTGACTAACGCCCCAGTGTAG
>NVSW01000035.1 GCA_002401365.1 Piscirickettsiaceae bacterium
GTCTAAGCCTCACTTGCAGTGTCTCTACCCCTTTATCCAATCTTCATTGAATAGTGTAAATCATTGCTCCTGATTAACACGCTTTCTAAGATACAAGCCTACAATATAAAACAATTCGCACAAACAATTCATAACAACATCAAGCTATTACAAATGCCCCATACTAAAAACCCTGACAGCCCATTTGTCACAGTATCCATTGGCATATCATCGTACAATAGTGAATCCAGCGCTAACTTTGATGAGCTATACAACAATGCCGACAAAGCGCTTTATTTAGCTAAGAACTCGGGGCGCAATAGAACGTGTATTTTTGAGGATCAGTAACCATGGAACAAAATTTTTGGCACGAACGCTGGGAAAAAGAAGAAATTGGTTTTCACCTAAAAGACACCAATCCATTTTTGAAAGAATATTGGAAAAACCTTAACACCAGCTCAAACGATACAATTTTTGTTCCTCTATGTGGTAAAAGTTTAGATTTGCTTTGGTTAGCAGAACATGTCAAACACGTCATAGGTAATGAGCTTAGCCAAAAAGCAGTTGAAGGTTTTTTTAGCGAAAATGACCTCATCCCGACCATTAGCCAAGGCAAGCACTTTGTTGAGTATCGTTATGAAAACATAACGCTCTTATGCGGTGATTTTTTTCAACTAACCCCTAGCGACCTTCCAGAATGCCGCTTTATTTACGACCGAGCATCGCTTATTGCTTTTCCGCCAGACATGCGTCAACAGTATGTAGACAAACTAGCCAGCTTACTCCCTGAAGAAACACGTCGACTATTAGTCACCATAGAGTACCCTCAACATGAAATGGACGGGCCTCCTTTTTCAATACCGCCGGCAGACGTACAGCAGCTTTTTTCTCAACGCTACCGTATCGATGGATTAGAAACTAAGGATATTCTTGAAGCATCACCGCGCTTCAAAAATAAAGGCATTACCCGTATGTTTGAGCACGTGTTTTTGCTATCCAAAAAAATTACTTAAGGCTGCACGAACGACTTTCCTCTAACAGCTTTTCAGCAATATAAATGCACATGCCACAGGCGACATTAACACGCGTTTTTTCTCGTACTTGTTCGAGAGTGCCGATATTCTCGATTTTAAGTACCTGTAAAAACTGTTTTTTTGTGATATTGGTACAACTGCATATCACATCATCGTCTTTAAATTCATACGCCACGACGTTGTTTAGTGATCATGCCCGCAGTTTGGTTCTGGTTCTGCCTCATAAGGGCTTTTGCGCTTCGGTGTATTCATCCGGTATTGCACAAAGTCTTGCACATTATGGTGATGCATAAAGGGGTTTCCTTTAATTTGCTCTTCCAGCGTCGATGTTTTTTTAACTGCATAGTTATGCCCCGGCAAAATAGTCGTTGAAGAAGGCAAGTCAGTACGTATTTTATTCAGCGTTTTAAACATTACCTCTGGATCACCACCGGTAAAGTCACAGCGCCCACAACCAAAAACAAACATAGTATCCCCTGTGAGCAGTTGGTCATCAATATGATAACAAGTGGAGCCTGGCGTATGCCCTGGTGTATGTAACATTTTAATCGGCGTTTTTCCCAACATGATTTCATCGCCGCCGTAATGTAGGCTAGGCGTACCATCGTGTTCCCCCCAAAACTCCGCCTCCTCTTTCAGCAAGTGTAATTCAGCATCAAAGTTATTCAGTACATCTTGAATACCATTAATATGGTCATGATGGCTATGAGTAAGCAAGATGTCGGTTATTTTATAACCACGCTGATTAGCCAATTCAATGGCCTTCGGCACATCCCATGCAGGGTCGACAATCGCCGCTCTTTTACTCGCGTGATCTTGAATGAGATAAACAAAATTTTCCATTGGACCAAGTTCCAATGCATCAATGGTATAAGTCTTTTCAGTCATCTGCCTCTCCTTATTAATCTATAACTCTCGCGTAGCACTAAACGTTATATCTGGCCAACGCTCTTCTGTTAACGACAAGTTTACTCGACTAGTTGCTAAGTACACCAAATAACCACTGCCGTCTTCACCAAGGTTAGCATGCGCTTTCTTTTTAAATTCTTCCAGTTTTTGCGGATCCTCAGCAGTAACCCAACGCGCAGTAGTAATTGAAATATTATCGTACACGCACTCAACGTTATATTCACTTTTCAACCGATGCGCTGTTACTTCAAACTGTAGGACACCCACTGCACCTAAAATTAAATCATTATTCTTCAATGGCTTAAATAATTGCGTAGCGCCTTCTTCGGTTAATTGTTGCAAGCCTTTTTGCAGGGCTTTCATGCGTAAAGGGTCTTTTAACACCGCGCGACGAAACAATTC
Organism: Piscirickettsiaceae bacterium; assembly: GCA_002401365.1. GTDB lineage: Bacteria > Pseudomonadota > Gammaproteobacteria > Methylococcales > Cycloclasticaceae > Cycloclasticus. The sequence goes on from NVSW01000035.1 coordinate 2,325, forward strand.
AGGGGCAAAATAAGGAATACCGCCAAATTTTAATTTTTCACCTTGAGTAAAAGTATCACCCACCTGAATGGTACCGTGATTATGTAAGCCGATAATATCGCCAGCAAATGCCTGTTCTACATTTTTTCGACTATCCGCCTGAAAGGTGATGGCATTGCCCACTTGAATATTTTTACCTATGCGCACGTGGTTCATTTTCATGCCTTTGTTATATTCACCAGAACAAATACGCATAAACGCAATCCTGTCACGATGGGCAGGGTCCATGTTTGCTTGCACTTTAAATATGAACCCTGAGAAGTCAGCTTCTTCTGGCAACACTTCCCGTTCAACCGCTTGACGAGGCTGTGGTCCCGGCGCATATTCCGCAAAGGCATCTAACAGTTCACTCACCCCAAAATTATTAACGGCTGAGCCAAAAAACACTGGGGTTTGTTTGCCAGCCAAATACGCGTCGATATCGAATGCTGTACTAGCCTCTCTAACCAATTCCAACTCTTCAAGGAAATCATCACCTTCATCACCTAAAAGCTTTTTTAATTTTGGGTTATCTAACCCCTTAAAAATCTCACCCGTTGCAATCTTGCCGCCGTGCGTTGGGCTAAATACGTGTACTTCGTCTTTGTACAAGTGATACACGCCCTTAAAACGTTTACCCATGCCAATTGGCCACGTCATCGGCGCACATTCAATTTTTAATACTGATTCCACTTCATCAATCAGCTCTAATGGGTCGCGGCCCTCACGATCAAGCTTGTTGATAAAAGTAATAATGGGGGTATCTCGCAAACGACACACTTCCATTAATTTAATGGTTCTCGCCTCCACGCCTTTAGCACAATCAATCACCATCAGCGCAGAATCAACCGCCGTCAGGGTGCGATAGGTATCTTCAGAAAAATCTTCGTGCCCGGGAGTATCAAGTAAATTAAGTAATCTTTCGTTATGTTCAAATTGCATCACCGACGTGGTTACAGAAATACCACGTTCCTTCTCCATCTCCATCCAGTCGGATGTTGCATGTCGAGCAGCTTTACGCCCTTTCACAGAGCCCGCAATTTGAATCGCACCGCCAAACAACAATAACTTCTCTGTTAACGTTGTTTTACCGGCATCGGGGTGGGAGATAATAGCAAAAGTCCTTCGCCTGTTGATTTCATTGATAAAGTTGCTGTCATTCATACCCTAAAAACCTGTGTTATACCCAAACTTATACCCATTGTTAACATTACTTTTTCAAGCAAATGAAGTGCCGAAAAACGCGTTATTTTACCTGATCAAAAACCTTACGCACCGACAAATTCAAAAAGCTTGCTAAAATCATCTTTGTTGGAGGCTGGAGCAGCTGCAATATATTGGGCGCGCCGCTCATTCATATTCTCCAACTTGTAGCCTCCTGCCCAATCAATCGCAGATGCGTCCATGAGCTTGGTGAGCATTGCATCCGCCATGATGCGTGCATGGCGACCATTTCCATTTGGAAATGGGTGGTTCAATACCAGCTTGTGATGAAAGCGTGCAGCAAGCTCTATTGGTGGATAAGTCTCATGCTTCTATCCAGTAACGCGTATCATCTAATAGCTGTCGCAACTGAATGGCGATCTGGATCGGGTCAACACCGATGTTCTTTTCCGTTTTGCGGAACCTGCCTGCCCACTTCCAAACTTGCCCAAATAACCGTTTGTGTAAATCGCGCGCAAACCCTTCGCTTAAKATATCTGGGTTCTTTTGCTTTTTAAGCCACTGCATGCCKTCAACGATATTGGCTTGCTCCAACTGATCAAGCTCGCCTCTGGTTGTAATGTGCTTAAAACGAAGCCCTTCCTTYTCATCAGGATCGAGGGGCGTTGCGCCATCTGGTTCAACTAACTCATTACTCATTCATCATTCCATAAATCAGAGGGCATTTTCTCGATGATTTCAGTGGCAAGGCGCTCAACCTCAAAGGCAAGTTGTTCTTCACTAAGCGTTTGCGACTCAAGCGCCATCTGTGTGGAGGCTACCTTGATTTGCTCTTTCGCCTTTAAAATGGCACGAGCCCTAATCACGCTTTCAATCTCTTTTTCAGGAATAACCGCATACACAAAACGACAATTCATAGCCTGCGCCAAGCTATGCATACTTTTAAGCGTAGCGCTTCCTGTCAGCTCGGCCGATTCCGCCTGAGAAATCCGCCCTTTGGTAACGCCAAGGCGTTTTGCCAATTGCGAGCCTGACATGCCAAGCGCTTTGCGAACTGTTTTGAGGCATCCCTCAGTTGTGGGCATAGCATAGTCACCAAACTGTTTTAAAGCTTGGTTCACTTTGTTCTGATACTGTTTTAAAACAACCGCTTCGATGCCCATTGGGTGACCTTAATTTATAATCTATACCATTATTAGTTTAGATAAATCTATACTATAAATATAAATAAGTCAATATAAAGCTAAACTATAATAGCCCTTCAGTTTAGTTATATATTGATTATTTTTATTCGCTTTCGAGGTAAATTTACCGTAAAAGCACGATTTTTGCACTTAAAAAAGCACTGAACGCATTCCCTGTGCTTATTTCCATATCACGCGTCATCCGATCATATCGATGTAACGGAAAATGGGAGAAAAAAATCTACACCCTTTATTTCAAGCCTAGAACGTTAAGCTCGCTATAAAATTACTAATCTATTAATGAGGTTAAGTCAAAAGAGTACACCAAAGCATCCTCACGGCCGTCTTTTGTTGGATAGTACGCTTTGCGCTGACCAATTTTCTCAAATCCTAGTTTTTTATATAAATCAATGGCCGCTTTATTGCTTGGGCGTACTTCCAAAAATATTCGTTCCGCCTTTTTATCTTTAGCTATTTTAAAAAGTTTTTGTAAAAAAAATCTACCAAAGCCTTTGCCCTGTTTTTCAGGATGGATACAAATATTCAGGATATGCGCCTCACCCACCGCAATCGATAAAACTGTATACGCAATGAGCTCGCCCTCATTAATCAGCGCCCAACTCGAATAGCCCATCGACAGACAGTCTTTAAAAATTTGCTGACTCCAAGGAAAACCGTACACCCGCTCCTCTATATCCAATACCATTGGCAAATCTTTTTCTTTAAGGGCCCGCAAGAATAATGACTGTTCTTCTATACCCAGCACCATTTTTACTTTATCAATAAGGCTCAAGGCTCCACCAGTGCCTTTGCCAGTTGAACATCTTGCCAAACTTCACGCTTCAATAAAGGCATCGTTAAAAGCAGGTCTGGGTGATGAGTAACAACCATCGGGGCATTAACGTGCTCTATCGTATGTAGTTGCCCCCTAAGCTGCTGTAACGGTTGCTCTTTGCTCAGCACTGATTGTGCCACTGACTCACCCAGTAAAAGCACTACATCAGGTTTTAATAACGCTATTTGGCGCATTAAGTAAGGTTGGCAACACCGCAACTGCGCACGCGATGGGGCCTGTTCAGCTTGAACGCATTTAATCGCCGTTGTTATATAGGTCGTCTCTATTTTTTCGGCGACTGACGATAAAATTTCGCGTAATAAAAACCCTGATTTTTCTGTGAAAATTGAGGCTATGTTGCCATTTTCAGCCAATGGCACATCGCTAACAATAAACCATTTAGTTACATTCGCATTGACCGGAAATACTTTGCTTTCCCCCGACAACGATAACTCACAGAGCTGGCAATCATTAACGGTCAGTAATAATTGGTTTAAACTCATCGATCTTATACCGGGTACAGCCACAGCAGCATCAGCCACTCGACTAGCACCCCTTTCTTGCCATACTTGGACACCCATAGCCTCCAAATACTGTTTTTTTATGGCATTATTAATCGACATATTTCTGCGATTTTTTCTCTCGCCTACTGCGACGGAGCAAACTTGCTGTCAATACTAAACCTGATATCGCGTAGATCAAAAAGCCAATAAAGATAACCAATGGCGGCGCTACATAAACTAATGCCAACACCAACATAACGATAACAGCCACGACAAAAGGCACCTTACCAGTGAAATTAAGTTCTTTAAAGCTGTGATAGCGAATGTTGCTAACCATTAACAAGCCCGAAAAACTTGTGACGGCCAATAAGCCATAAACAGCTGCTGTACCGGTAATTTGGTTATCCACCATTACCCAAATAAAGCCGGCTACCAGTGCTGCAGCCGCCGGACTTGCCAAGCCTTGAAAGTAACGCTTATCAGCGGTGTTGTGTTGCACATTAAAACGCGCCAAACGCAATGCACCACAAGTTGCATACACAAATGCGACCATCCAGCCCAATTTACCTAACGAAGCTAGACCCCATGCATATGCCACCGCTGCTGGCGCTACACCAAATGATACTAAATCGGCCAAGCTATCATACTGTGCACCAAATTCACTTTGAGTATTGGTCATTCGTGCAACGCGGCCGTCTAAACCATCAAGCACCATCGCAATAAAAATCATAATCACTGCTATTTCAAAGTGCCCGTTAATGGCACCAGTAATGGCGTAAAAACCGGCAAATAAAGCACTAGTTGTAAATAAGTTAGGTAATAAATAAAGACCTTTAGACGGGACTTTTTTAGTTTTTTTCATCTATAAATTTTCAAATTATGGTGATTTCAGTATAACTCAGCAGACGAATTTAATGACAAAAAAAACGGCCGTAAAAACGGCCGTTTTTTTAAACGAAAAATTTCTTTTAGTTTTTAGATTTGTCAACCAATGCGTTAGCTGTAATCCAAGGCATCATTTCACGTAATTTCCCGCCTACTATTTCAATTTGATGAGCCGCATTATTTCTACGATTCGCTGTCATTGATGGGTAGTTTGATGCGCCTTCAAGAATGAACTGTTTAGCATATTCACCGTTTTGAATGTTTCTTAGCGCTTCACGCATGGCTTCACGAGACTCATCATTGATTACCTTCTTGCCCGTTACGTACTCGCCGTATTCAGCATTGTTTGAAATCGAGTAGTTCATGTTGGCAATGCCGCCTTCGTACATTAAATCAACGATCAATTTTAGTTCATGTAAGCATTCGAAATAGGCCAATTCTGGCTCATAGCCTCCTTCAACCAATGTTTCAAAGCCCATTTTAACTAATTCAACCGCACCACCGCATAAAACAGCTTGCTCACCAAATAAGTCAGTTTCTGTTTCATCTTTAAAGGTTGTTTCGATAATACCTGTACGACCACCACCAATAGCTCCCGCATAAGACAACGCGATATTTTTTGCATTGCCAGAAGCATCTTGGAAAACTGCAATCAAATCAGGAATACCGCCGCCGTTTTTGAATTCATTACGTACGGTATGACCAGGTGCTTTAGGCGCAATCATAACAACGTCTAAATCAGCGCGTGGAACTACTTGATTGTAATGGATAGCAAAACCATGAGCGAACGCTAACACTGCGCCTTCTTTTAAGTTTGGTTCAATTTCAGCTTTATACAGTTGAGATTGGAATTCATCAGGCGTTAAGATCATCACTAGATCAGCACTGGCCACTGCTTCTGCTACTTCTTTAACAACAAGGCCAGCGGCTTCTGCTTTAGCGACTGATGATGAGTTTTCTCTTAAACCAACAACAACATTAACGCCTGAATCTTTTAAGTTATTTGCATGCGCATGGCCTTGTGAGCCGTAGCCAATAATAGCAACTGTCATGCCTTTGATGATAGAAATATCCGCGTCTTTATCGTAATAAATATTCATTTTTTTCCTTAGTTTTATTAAAATTTAATTGCTTTACTTACACA
>NVSW01000036.1 GCA_002401365.1 Piscirickettsiaceae bacterium
TTTCCCAATTTTACTGTTTTTTATCGCTTATAAATGGCAAGGAATTTATGCGGCAACCGTTATTGCTATAGCGGCTTCTGCCGTTCAACTTGCGTATTTTTGGTTCAAAAACAAACGTTTTGAAAATACCCACGTCGCTACGTTTATAATCATCACGGTTTTTGGTGGCGCAACGCTCTACTTACAAGACGAGACGTTCATTAAATGGAAGCCGACTATCGTTAATTGGCTTTTCGGCATAGCCTGTATCGGCAGCCAATTTATTGGCAAACGCCCGCTAATACAACGCATAATGGATGGCAATATTTCCTTGCCGGATAAAGTATGGAAAAAATTAAATGTCATGTGGGCATCTTTTTTTATCTTTTTAGGTGCCGCCAACTTATTTGTTATGTACAATTTCGACACAGACACATGGGTGAACTTCAAGCTCTTCGGAATGCTTGGGCTCACCCTTTTATTTGTTGTGCTACAAGGTTTCTTCTTAGTGAAACACATTGAAGATGAACCGGATAAACAACAAGAAATATCAACAAAAAATGATTTATAAAAACACATGAGCATCACTAATCTTATTAAAGAAAAACTGTCGTCCGCCCTTCAGCCAGAGTTCATAGAAGTATTGGATGATAGCCAAGCCCACGCTGGCCATGAAGGAGCAAAATCCGGTGGAGGCCACTATTATTTAACCATTGTATCTAAWGAGTTTGATAAGCAATCRAGGATYAAGCGMCACCAGTTAATATACGGCGTGCTCGGTGAGATGATGAAAAACGATATTCACGCCTTAAGCATTAAGGCTTACACCCCCGAAGAAAACCCTCAATAACAGGAGATAACATGAAGGTTACTATTGCAATTATTGCGTCATTACTATTAATGGCATTTACCCAATTTGCCATTGCAGAGGACGACCCAACCATCGCGACAGTTAATGGGCACGCACTAAAAAAATCTATGCTGCAATTTTATGCATTGGAAAGACGACAAGTTGACCCTAAAAATGCCGTTCCTGTCGACAAGCTAACAACCGATTTGGTTAATATGGCGTTATTAAGGGATGAAGCTATCAGCAAAAAGTTAAACACAAGTTCTGACTTCCAGGCCAGAATGGAGTTCATCAATTTAAGCATGCTTTCTCAAGTTGCGATGATAGACTTCCTCGATAACAACCCTATTCCTGAGGCCCGCTTAAAAAAAGAATATGATAAGCGAATTGGTGATATTAAAGTAAAGGAATACAAAGCTAGCCACATCCTCGTTAAAGATGAAGCTAAAGCCAAAGAGGTGATTGCAAAACTTGCCAAAGGTAAAAAATTCGCTGACCTTGCAAAAGAGTATTCAACTGGCCCCAGCGGACCAAAAGGTGGTGACCTTGGTTGGTTTAACCCGCAACGCATGGTACCTGAGTTTTCCAAAACAGTGATGACTCTAAAAGATAACGAATATACGAAACAAGCCGTAAGAACTCAGTTCGGCTACCACATTATTATCCGTACCGGCGCACGTGATGGAAAGCCACCAACTTTTGAAGACGTAAAACCAAGCATTGCCGCCCAACTTGAACAAGAACACATTCAAAAACATATTAACAAACTTCGTAAAAGCGCTAAAATTAGTATCCCTAAAAAGTAGCCAAGAAGTCCAGCTGTAAACGTCGAAAAAAAGGCCTTTTCTACATGATAAAGGCCTTTTTTACAACAACTAGCAAAATTAGAAAAAACAAGGCTACTCAATGCATTATCACCGCTATTGAACCTCTAAGTGTGAACCCATTCCCAATAATTCTTTGCAATTCATCTATTATTGTTAATAACGGCAAAGGGGCATACGATGAAATTATCAAATCAAGTAGCAAAACAGTTTAATCAATATCATATCCAGCATCATGATGTTGCTGTAAATAAAACATACTCCCTTGAAGATATTCAAAAAAAACTTGGTAACAAACAACAGGTGGTTCTGCGTACAGTTTTAATTTCGAGCAATAAAAAAATTACTCTTGTCATTGTACCTGTCGATGAATTAATTGATTTTAATTCCCTAAAAAATTGCGCTGAAAATGTAATAGATATTATCCCTCTTGCAGATTGCAAAACATTTTACCCAAGCTGTGATGCAGGTATCGCCCCACCTATCAATACAACGGGGTTTTCTCATACCTATATCGCAAAATCTATAACAGGGTATGACGATGTTATTTTTGAAACCGGGAAAGTTGGCAGTATGGCATCCATGTCCGTTAAAGATTTTTGTAAGTTACACCCCAATGCAGCCATTAGCGATATTACCGTAACCAGCGATCACATCAATATCAGTCAAATTGATGAAACTGAGCAAATACAGCTAAAGCAAAAGTTTACTCCCGACAATGATAAAAAGGCCAGTTTACAACGGCTGTATAAACTACCGCCGTTACCCGATATTGCAGCACGTATTATCCAACTAAAAAACAACCCAAACGCCGATGCCAAAGACTTAGCAGGTGTCATTGAAAAAGACCCCAGTTTAACTGCACAAGTTATACGTTATGCAAAATCTGCATTTTTTAACTACCAGGGTGAGATAAATTCTGTTCATGAAGCCATCTCACGAGTTTTAGGTTTTGACCTAGTCATGAACATGGCACTAGGCCTTTCTGCTGGCAAAACACTAAAAAACCCTCCCGATGGCCCACTAGGCTTGAATGATTTTTGGAAACATGCCGTATATAGTGCCGCCCTAGCGCAACGCTTATCCCATAAAATACCGAAAGAGTTGCGTCCAAACTCTAACTTAGCTTACCTTGCTGGCTTGTTGCATAATTTTGGTTTCTTACTATTAGGCCACCTATTTCAACCAGAGTTTTTCCTACTTAATAAGTTATATGCAGCAAATTTAAAAAGCTCAATAGTGTCCATTGAAAAACATGCATTAGGTATGGGTTCGGGGCAAAATGCGATTAATATGGGGCATGCTGAATTAGGCTCATGGTTGTTAGACAATTGGAAAATACCCCCAGAAGTTGTGGTTGCAACCAAGGAACATCATAATCATGATTATGATGGGGAGCATGCTCACTACGCTGCACTTATAGCACTGGTTGATAACGCGTTAGGTATGCATAATATTGGTGACAATCGTTCTGAAAATTTAAATACTGAATTGTGTAAAAGGCTTAAAATTGACGCCGAAGTTGTTACATCGGAGCTCGAAAAGCTAATAGCAGAACACGAACAAATGGATATAATGGCCGAACAGTTCGCAGCATAAAGTAATTCAAAATACGCTAACAAACTATTAAGCTGGTACATTTAAGCCGAATATGCTATTTTTTCGCGTTCTAAAATTCATTAAGGGTTACAGATGCGAATCATTCTTTTAGGTGGGCCAGGTTCAGGTAAAGGGACACAATCTCAATTTATTACTGAGAAATACAGCATCCCACAAATATCTACGGGTGATATGTTACGTGCTGCCGTCAAGGCAGGCACAGCGTTAGGTATAGAAGCAAAAAAAGTAATGTCTGCTGGTGGACTTGTATCAGATGAAATCATACTTGGGCTTATCAAACAAAGGCTTTCTGAAGACGACTGTACTAACGGCTTTCTATTAGACGGCTTCCCTCGTACCCTCCCCCAAGCAAATGGCCTGGCGGACATGGGCATTGATGTTGACCATGTTGTGGAGATAGCGGTTGATGACGAAGAAATTGTGCGTCGCATGGCAGGAAGACGCGTACATTTAGATTCTGGTAGAACATACCACCTTATCTATAACCCACCAAAACAAGAAGGCGTTGACGATGTAACGGCCGAACCATTAATCCAACGTGATGACGACCAAGAAAATATTGTTAGAGACAGGTTAACAACTTACCATAGCCAAACAGCACCCCTTATCGATTTTTATACTAAATTATCTGAATCAAGCCCTGTTAAATTCAACACCATTGAAGGCATCGGTAGCGTGCAAGACATTAAAGGTAAAATGTTCAAAGCACTCTCCAGCTAAATAGTAGAGCCGCCAGAGGGCTCTGGCATTATAATAAATAACGTCACCTCATTATTAAGTGAGGTGACGTTTTCAATTAAGACTAAAACGTTCCATAGGAAAAATACAAATGAAAACTTACGATATTGCTGTTGTTGGCGCCACTGGTGCTGTTGGTGAAACCATGCTGTCCATTCTTGAACAAAGAAACTTTCCTGTGGGAAATTTATACCCGTTAGCCAGTAGTCGTTCTGCTGGTGGCTATATCCAATTTAAAGGTAAGAATGTAAAAATTGGCAATCTGGCTGATTTTGATTTTAGTAATGCTCAAATTGGCTTGTTTTCAGCGGGTGGCTCGGTCTCCGCAGAATACGCACCAAAGGCAGCAGCAGCTGGTTGCGTTGTCATCGACAACACCTCACACTTTCGATACGACGACGACATTCCGCTTGTGGTTCCAGAAGTGAACCCCGAAGCGATAGCCCGACATACAAACAAGGGCATCATCGCCAATCCGAACTGTTCTACTATCCAAATGTTAGTCGCACTAAAACCAATCTATGACGCCGTTGGCATAGACCGGATTAATGTAGCAACATATCAAGCCGTTTCCGGTACTGGTAAAAATGCTATTGAAGAGTTGGCCGGTCAAACAGCCAAATTATTAAATGGTAAACAAGCAGAGACCAAGGTTTATCCAAAACAAATCGCCTTTAATGTATTGCCTCAGATTGATGTCTTTCTTGAAAATGGCTATACCAAAGAAGAAATGAAAATGGTTTGGGAAACTAACAAAATTTTTAACGACAAATCTATCAAAGTTAACCCAACAGCAGTTCGAGTACCTGTTTTTTATGGGCATTCCGAAGCATTACATATTGAAACCAAAGAAAAAATAAGTGTCGAAAAAGCACGTGAATTAATGCAAAATTTTGAAGGTATCACATTGATGGATGACCGTGAAGATGGTGGTTATCCAACAGCTGTGACTGACTCTGCAGGTAACGATGATGTGTACGTTGGCCGAATTCGAGAGGACATTTCACACCCTAAAGGACTAAATATGTGGGTCGTTGCAGACAATGTTCGCAAAGGTGCTGCTCTAAACAGTATACAAATCGCCGAGATACTAGTAAAAAAATATCTATAGTCTATAGTTACTCACATAAAGAAACTTTAATGTAGTTTATCAACAATGGAACGTAACTCAAGTAGGAGAAGAACGTGAGACATACAAAACAGACCATAGCGGCCCTCTGTTTAATCAACTCTGCAAGTGCACTTGCCTTAGGTGTCGGAGATATTACAACTCATTCGGCATTGAATCAGGTACTTAATGCAAAAATACCGTTAGTGAGTTCCAAAAATGAAGACCCGACTAGTATTAGTATTACGCTTGCCTCAAGGGATGTTTTTAAAAAGGCAGGGATAGATCGGCCACAATACCTTTCTGACTTAAATTTTACACCTGTGGTGAGTAAAAATGGTGAGATCACCATTAATGTCACCTCAAACTCATCGATAAAAGAGCCTTTTGTTAACTTTATATTGGATGTTGAATGGCCACAAGGACGAACTTTAAAAGAGTTCACGATTCTTCTTGATCCACCAATAACAATGGCTGATATAACAACAGCCCCCGTCGAGCTCGCTAAAAGCACCACAATGACGCCGGTTGTATCAACAGTACAATCCAACACAGCAACTAGTAACACCCCTGCTCCGGCATATAATCAAAGCTCGGCTGCGAGTGAATATGGACCAACGAAAAATAGAGACACACTTTGGGGAATTGCAAAGAACCTTATATCAGACAACCCTTCGATAACGCACGAACAGATGATGATGGCGCTTTTCGAAAACAATCCTAAAGCCTTCTATAAAAAAAACATTAATGCGTTAATGAAAGGAAAGGTGCTGAGCGTACCAACAAATGACATAATTACTCAGCTAAGCCCTAAACAAGCCCGAAGTGCTTTCAATCAACAAAACGTACTATGGTCTACGTCAGCTAATACAGTAGCCCAAAACAAACAAGGCGCGACTGTAGCCGCAAATGATAGGCCTGCAATTGAATCAGCCGATCCAACGTTAAAACTTTTAACAGCTGACAAGTCTGCTCAAAATATGACGTCTAATAACGAATCATTAGACAAAAATCTGGATCGGTCTTCAGACGCGATTGATCAGGCAAATACGGCCATTGAGATGGCAACTACTCTTGAGCAAGAAAATAATGAGGTAAAAAACCGCCTTAACGAATTAGAAACTCAAGTTGAAAAATTGCAACGCCTAATCACGCTTAAAGATGAGCAGTTGGCACAATTATCTGCTCCAGCTAAAGTCCTCGCCAATAAACCAGTGGACGCTACTGTGACCCCTGCTGAGAATAACGAAGAATCTGAAACAAGCAATTTACCGTTATATGCAGGTGGTGGCTTACTGATTGCACTATTAGGTTTATACCTAGCAAGACGTAAAAAGAACGACGACCAAGCATTCCCAATGCCCGAATCTGACGATGAACAGCATGATTTGTTTGCTGAAAAAGAATCATCAAGTAACATTGAAGGTGATGATGAGCATTCATTTGCAGCTGATGCAGAAACGCAGATGGAGACAGAAACTGGGACCAATATTGAGCCTGAAGCTGATTCTTTATTTAGTGAGTTTAGCCCTAGTGAATTCGAAAATCTTGACCAAATCCAAGAGGCTGACCCACTAACAGAATGTGATGTATATATCGCATATGGGCGTTATCAGCAGGCTGAGGATTTGATTCAGAAAGCCATCACAGAAGACCCAGCAAATGAAGCATATAAACTAAAACTACTCGATGTGTATTTTTCTGCAGAAAATTCAGAGTCCTTCGAAAATCTTGCAAAAGAATTGGTTGATATCAAAAGAACCAACCCAGATATGTGGGATAACATTTCCACCATGGGAGCTGATATTTGCCCGGAATCAGTATTATTTGTGTCGCCTCTACGCGAAGACAATACTGCTGATAGTTTGTCGGAAGAAATAGAACCCGTAAGTGAAGAAATCGAGCAAACTATTGAAGATAATAATACAAATATTGAAGAAGAAATTGATCTTGGTCCTGCATCTTTTGAAATAACCGATAATAATATTGATTCGCAAGAAGAAATAATCGCAGATGTACCCGAGAACACTGAAGACGAAGAACAAAAAGATGACTTTGAGTTCGAATTTGACTTAGTAAAACCGGAACCAACCAGTGATACAGATGAGTCAGGCGCTGACACTTCAGATAATGGTGACACTGAAGAGATTAAAATTGATGACTCAATGATGAGTATTGGTAATGACGTTGATGCAAAATTATCCTTAGCAGAAGCATATATCGAAATGTTAGATATCGATTCTGCAAGAGAGGCACTTGAAGAAGTTATTGAGAGTGGCAATGCTGAACAAATTGATTCTGCAAAATCACTTCTTGAAAAACTATAGCTAAAACACCTGTTTTATATGAATATTTGGTATATACATATGAGTTAAAATAGCTATACAATGATGAGCATATTTACTGCATGTAATACGTGTACATATGGCTAATAATAAACAAGAAAGCACGAAAGCTTACTTAGCAAACCTTGCAAGTAAAGTCCCTTCTACTGCTAGAAGGGACTTTCTAAAACAAGGCGTAAAATTCAGCACTGGCATTGTGGCAGCAGCCACAATAAGTGATGTCGCAGCTGACAACCTTCCCCCTAATATTCCAAGTTGGAGCAAGTCCCTAGGAACAGGTGTTGTCTCTACGCCTTATGGAGCCCCTTCAAAATTTGAAGAAAATGTTATCCGCCGCACGGTACCTTGGTTAACGGCCGATAAAATATCATCCATTAGCATGTCACCTATCCAAGAGCTTAAGGGTATTATTACGCCCAATGGCTTGGTTTTTGAACGCTATCACGCCGGTGCGCCGTCGGTAAACCCAGATGAACATCGATTAATGATTCATGGTTTA
>NVSW01000037.1 GCA_002401365.1 Piscirickettsiaceae bacterium
GATTATGTGGTATTAGCTGCTGCAAAAGTAGGGGGTATTTTTGCTAATAATGAATACCCGGCTGAGTTTATTTATGAAAACTTGATGGTGCAGACTAATGTGATTCATCAGGCTTACCAAACGGGCGTTAAGCAACTTTTATTTTTAGGTAGCTCGTGTATTTACCCAAAATTAGCGACTCAGCCAATTATTGAAGAAGCTCTGCTGACTGGTGTATTAGAGCCAACTAATGAGCCGTATGCGATTGCTAAAATAGCCGGAATTAAATTATGTGAGTCATATAATCGTCAATATGGAACGGATTTCCGGTCACTTATGCCTACAAACTTGTATGGTCTAAATGATAGTTTCGATATACAAAATGGCCATGTTATTCCTTCATTAATTAGAAAAATACATGAGGCAACTGTTAATAACAGTAGTTCAGTTGAAATATGGGGTACGGGTACTGTTAGGCGAGAGTTTTTATATGTTGATGACCTTGCAGATGCATGTGTTAGTGTGTTGGGAATGAAAAAAAATGTATTCCAAATGGTGACAGGTCCATCGTGTAATCACCTTAATGTAGGGACAGGTAAGGATGTTAGCATCCATGAATTGGTTAGCATGTTAGTTGATGTTATTGGGTTTAAGGAGAAGGTGGTTTGGAACACATGCATGCCAGATGGTACACCTCGTAAACTACTAGATGTGAGTAAGCTATCAGGATATGGCTGGACGCCTAAAGTAAGTTTAGAGGCTGGACTGAAAACAACATATGATGCTTTTCTAGCAACTAAATAATTGATGGCTACGGATTCAGTGTTTAAAGAACTGCTTCTATGAATATATTGTTTTTATGTAAGCGTCGGCCGCAAAATAGAGACTTGATTGAACGTCCATATGGCAGGTTTTATAACTTGCCTAAATGTTTGTCGGCTATGGGTCATCAGGTAACTTTATTTCTTGGTAGCTACAAAGATGAGCCTCCTGAAGACATAAAGATGGAGGGAATGAGTGTTTTTTCGAGACGTATGTTCCCTAATATTTTTGGGTTTTATTTAGAGGTAAAAGAGCTTTCTCAAATATTAAAGCCTGACGTTATCGTTTGTTTTTCCGATACGTGGTTTGGGATAATTGGTGCTTCTATTGCCAAAACATTGGGGGCTAGTTTAGTTATTGATGCATATGATAATTATGAGGCATACCTTCCTGCTGCAAAACCTCTGCATTGGTTGTGGCGATGGTCTTTAAATCGAGCCGATGCGCTGACCGCAGCAGGTCCTCAACTATTAGAGAAATTAACCGAATCTAATGATAAAGCGCTTAAGGCTGTTATCCCCATGACGGCTGATGATTTATTTAAACCATTAAAGATGGTGTCATGTAGAGAACGACTTAATCTGCCGTTAAACAACAAGTTGGTTGGGTATGCTGGGTCTGCTAATAAAAGCAGAGGAGGAGATGTTTTTAAAGAGGCAATTAAAATTTTATTTGCTGAGCGTAATGACGTGGATTTAGTTGTGAGTGGGCGCTTGAAGATTAGTATGGAACTACCATTAAATCGTTTGCATGATCTTGGATATATACAAGATGATTTAATGCCAATTGTTCTAAACAGTTGTGATTTATTGATAACAGTTAATAAAGATTCAGCATTTGGTCAGTTTAGTTATCCAATAAAGGTTTATGAAGCATTGGCATGCAAAAGACAAATATTGGCTACTGATACATTGCCCGCCCGATGGATATTAAAAAATAATGAGCACTTTCTAGTGCCTTTTAATAATGCTAGGGTTATGGCTTTTAAAATTGGGGAATTATTAGATAATCCAATTGATGTTGAAATGCTAAACTATGACTGGAAGGATGCTGCATATAAGTTGGAAAGAGTTTTGAAGAGAGTGAAATTTGAGTGTTAGTCGTCTTTCTTATAAACAAAAATAAAAGTTGGGTGAATAAACGTAGTTAAATTGAGTAATTTGTCTGGAATAGAATTTAGAATTTTCTCTAAGGTAGGCGATATATTCATTAAGTATTTTTTGGGCTCTTTTATGATTTTGCCGCTATAACTGGTTAATGTATTTTTTCCTAATAATGTACGCACATCATTAAGGGTCGTTAAAGTTACATCTTCTTTATATAGGTTTAAAGTTTTTAGAGATTTAATGAATAACTGCGGCGGAAGGTAATGCAAAAAGAAAAGCTTATAGTGCACTTCAAAAGGCCAAAGTCTGTTTGGTGTAGCTAAATAGAGTAAGCCATTTTTTTTAAGCACTCGTTTTATTTCACTAATATGTAGTTTTGGGTCATGAACGTGTTCTATAACGTGATTAGAAATGACGATGTCAAAACTTTCGCTTTGAAAGGGTAGCGATTCATTGCAAAGATAAAACGTGAAGTTATCAGTCGATTGTCTTGTGTCACAAATGTCCACACTGCTGACGTTATTGGTCTTTCCAATAAATGAAGATATCTCACCATTGCCGGTTCCTATATCTAATATTGATAGGTTTGCAGTTTTCTCGCCTCTAGCTTCATCTAAAACCTTAAGTATTTTCTTTGCTTTGCTCTCTCTGTTCGTCGTTGGTGAAAAGCCAGCTCTGTGTGAAGCGCTCATATTGGAAGGTGATAATGTGTCAACGTAACGTTTAGCGATTATCGGCCAATCAAAGTGTGACTGACAATACTGAGCAACCTGCTTTTTAATCAACGTTTGTTGTTGTTTTAAAAGGGTTTCTTTTTCTAAGACTGTTTTTATATAGGCATCGATATTTAAGGGTTCAACTAGCCAGCCATTTTTGTCTTCTTGGATGGCATCTTTTATGCCTTCAAGGTTTGACGAGATAGACGGTAAGCCGCATATGCCTGCTTCTAATTGGGTGATTCCAAAGCCCTCAGCATCGTTTTTGACAGGGATGTTGGGTTGAATGAAAATATCACAATGAGTAAATAAGCTTTCTTTCAATTGCTCATCGACTGAGCCGAGCAAGTAAATGTTTTGAGATAAATTTAATTTTTTTATGAGGGACTGAATTCGGTCATATTCTGGGCCATTGCCTGCAACCAGGTAAACCATGTGCTTAGGTAGTTTGGTGAAGACATTTTCAATAAACCAGTAAACGCCTTTTCTTTCAACAAGCCGTCCTAATGTTAACAGAATAAATTTTGTGTCTAAGTTGATATTTATTTGTCGCTGAAGGTCTTCTTTTGAAGAAGGTTTGAACGGTGATTTTTCTACGCCATTTGGAATAACGTGTATTTTGTCTTCAGGTATGCCTGCGTTGATGGCAATAGCTTTTGTTGAATGACTAACTGCGATGAAATGATCTATTCTTTTAAAGAAAAAAGAAACCCAAAGTTTTTGATATATATAGTTATCCCAAGTAATGTCTAAGCCGTGTAATACACAAGAGATGGGTTTGTTTGTAAATAACGTTATAAACCAGCCAATAATGGCGGCCACTCCATCTCCTAGTAACAACTGATCAGATGACCTGATTTTAATAAGCCCCTTTATTATTGCCCAAGGAATAAAAAATGGTAGTGCTTTTTTGCCACCTCTATTAACGATAAGCTTGCAATCTAAAAGCTTGGAAAGGTGGCGTGCTAACGCTTCGTTTTGGTTTTCTATTCCACCGACTGTGGGTGGGTAAGCTCTAGATATGAAGAGTATTTTCATTTTAGAGCTTGGCATAGTTAAGGGTTATTTTCGTTATCTGTATTTCGATAATGCAACGACGAAATTTGCTCAGACAATATTCCCATTAAAAATATAAAAACAGAGCATACATACATTAATAGGCTGCCTTTACTTAGGCCGCCCCAAGCAAAATAGGTGTACAGGTGATTTAAAAATCCAGTTAGAAAAAAAACAAAACTAATGGGTAAAAACAGCCGCATGGGTGAAAATAGAGCACCTATTTTTAGGATGATTACGAAGAATCGTAAGCCGTCTTTTAACAGCTTTATTTTACTTTTCCCTTCTCGCTTTCCGGCCTTAATTGGAATATAGGCAACGGGCAATGCGGACCTAAAAAAGGCCATGGTTGATGTGGTGGGGTAGGAGAAACCATTGGGTAGTAAGTAGAGGAACTTTTTAAAATGTTTTGCACGTACGGCTCTAAAGCCTGAAGTAAGGTCTTCTATTTTTTGCCCGGTCATAAAAGAGGCTAGTTTATTAAAAACAGTATTGCCAAACAGCCTTTTTTTTGAGGCGTGTGTGTTTGATGTGCGCGCACCCACCACCATGTCATAACCTTCGCTTAGCTTATCCAGAAGGCGTTGAATATCTTCTGGTCGGTGTTGTCCATCAGCATCCATAAAAACAATAATTTCGCCATTAGCATGTCGCGCGCCAGTTTTAATGGCAGCGCCGTTGCCAAGGGGGTCTGGATGAGAGATGACGCGGGCGCCATATTGTTTGCTAATGTTAGCGGAATCATCTGTTGAGCCATCGTCGATGATTAGAATTTCGGCCGTTGGTTGTGCTTCTTTAATACTTAGTAATAATGCTTTTAGGTTTTCGGCTTCATTTAGACACGGTAAGACAATACTAAGAGTTGGGCTGCTTGCTGTCATTATTTTTGATTTATTAGGTAACAAGATTTGCTATTAATTGTCTCACACTTTCAGGCTCAAAGGGCTTGTCGCAAATAGCCGATACACCTGCTTGTTGAACAGCTGCTAAGCGACTGCTATTTTGTTCGCTGGTGACCATAATGATAGGGATGGATTGTTGGCTGCTTTTTTCACGGATGAATGATGAGAGTTCTCGCCCATCCATTTCAGGCATGTTGAAGTCGGTGACCACTAGATCAAAAAGTTGGGCCTCTAATAACTTTATGGCTTGTAGACCATTTTCAGCTTCGCTGATGTTTTCTATGCCCATCGATTTGAGCGTTCGCGTTATATGCTTGCGTGCAAGGGCGCTATCATCGACTAATAATACTTGAATGTCATGTATATCACTTTCATCCAGTTCTAATTCATGAGGGTTTAGGTGACTTAGCGTTGTTCTTAATGCCAAGGCAAGGTCTTTTGCAGAAAATGGTTTTGGCAGAATGGCAATAACGCCCGCCTGGCGCATGGTGTCAAGTTGTCTTATATCAGTAACGCTTGAAACAAGTATAAAACAAATATCGTGAGTGGTTTCATCTTCTCTTAATGTGTGTAGAAGTTCGCTACCTGTCATGTCACTAAGGTAGTATGCGCTTAACAATAAATCTGGTGCACCTGTTTTGATGTATTCAAGAGCCTGCTCTGCAGTACTAACAGCATCGACTTTGTTAATGCCTAGGCTATTAAGTTCTCGCTTTATGATGCGCTGTTGAGTATGGGAGGGTTCAACAATAAGAATGTTTAAGTCGTTTAAATAAAGATCCATAAAAATATTTACTGTTTTTTTATTACTATCAGTCTAGTTGATGTTTTATTATTTGCTGGTTACTGCGCGTGATAAAATGAGGTAAATAACCGAGAATTTATTATGCGTAAAGATGAAGCCGAATTAGAAAACTCAGCACCGTCATTTTGGCAGATGGTGGGTAGTACGATGTTGTCTTTTTTAGGGGTGTCAAAAGAGTCACGCAGAAAGCGAGACTTTCAGCACGGTAACCCGAAGGTGTTTATTGCGACCGGTTTTATAATGGCGTTTTTGTTTATTATGGTCGTAATCGGTATTGTACAACTTGTGCTGCCGGGCTGATTAAATAATCCCCGTGTCTAAACTGGCAGCTATACACATGCCAAGTTCTTCGCACTGGGCAACGAACTCATCTTTAAAATCACCTCGGCACGTTATGGGTTGCTGAACAATCCGCCATTTTAGACCCGTTAGAATGCTTTCTAATGCGCGTTTCGTGCCGGTTCCGTCGTTGCCTGCTCGAATGATGATAGCGCAGGGAAGTCCTTGCTTTTTTTCTAGGCAGGGGTAATAAATTCGGTCGAAAAAATCTTTCATCGCGCCACTCATATAAGCAAGGTTTTCAGGCGTTAGCAGGATTATGGCATCGGCAGCAAGTACATCATCAGCGTTAGCCTGCAAGGGCGCAACTTGGCGGGTTAAAACGTTATCAATATCGGGGTGTTGGGCGCCACGCATAACCGCATCAGCCAATTTCGCCAAATTAGGCGATGGTGTGTGGGCGACGATTAGAAGTTTCTTAGTAAGCATTGGCCTTAGGCAGTATTAACGAAGGTGGATATATTTCCGTAAGAATAGCATTAAGCTTTGTTAGGGTGGGGGTAAAATGCCAGAAATTGATGTAAATGTAATTGCATTTAGATCTTTTTATATCGAGAGTGAATTTAATTGGGTATTGCGCGTTGAAATGGTAGTGCGCCCCCATCCTGGCCTCCCCCCCTGCAAGGGGGAAGGGATAAAGGAAAAGCCTGGTGATGATGGCTGGGCGCAAGTAGGAGGCTTGAGCATTAAAGTAAACGCCGGAGCAGCTGCCGAGTTTGTGAAGTCCAGAAAGGTATTATAAAGACGCTATTTTTTCTTTTTGCTGGATTAAATTGCTCAACTTAGACGCAATTTCAAGCTGCTTTTGTTTTTCTTTTTCAACGACAGCAGCGGGTGCTTTATCAACAAATGATACGTTTGATAACTTACCGCTGATTCTAGCGTTTTCTTTTTCGAGCTTCTCAATTTCTTTGTTGAGGCGCCCAAGCTCCGCTTCTTTATCAATCAAACCTGCCATCGGAATAAGTACTTGCATGTCACCTACCAGCGCAATGGCTGATTGCGGCGCTTCATCGGTGCTGTTTAAGCAAGTAATAGAGTCAAGTCGAGCTAGTTTTTCAATTAAGAATTGATTGTCACTCAAGCGTGTTTTATCGTCAGAGGAACTATTTTTTAGCAACACCGGTAACGGCTTGCTGGGTGGAATATTCATTTCGCCACGAATTTTTCGAATGCCCATTACAAATTCCATCATCCAGTCCATATCCGCTTCAGCCGCAGCAGATATTTTGCTTTCGTCAGGTGTTGGGTAGGGTTGAAGCATAATCGTGTCGCCCGATTTACCCGCTAGCGGTGCGATTTGTTGCCAAATTTCTTCGGTAATAAACGGCATAATAGGGTGAAGCAATCGCAAGACGGTTTCTAACACGCGAATTAACGTTTGGCGTGTGCCGCGCTTTTGTTCGGCGGTGCTGTTTTCTCCCAATAAAATAGGCTTAGATAATTCCAAGTACCAATCACAATACTCATTCCACAAAAATTCATACAGTGATTGAGCGGCTAAATCGAAACGGTATTTTTCAATAGAAGAAATAACGCTGGTCTCAGTTCTTTGTAGGCGTGAAATAATCCATTGATCGGGTAAACTGTAATCACACACCTCATCACCCAGTCCGGTGTCTTCGCCTTCTGTATTCATTAATACATAGCGAGTGGCGTTCCATAATTTGTTACAGAAATTACGGTTGCCTTCAATTCTGTTTAAATCAAATCGAATGTCGCGGCCTGTTGATGCCAATGATGCAAAGGTAAAGCGCAGCGCATCTGTGCCAAATGATGGAATGCCATCGGGAAAATGTTTACGCGTGTCTTTCTCGATTTTAGCGGCCATTTTTGGCTGCATTAATCCCTTAGTTCGCTTTTCAACGAGCGCTTCTAATGTAATGCCGTCAATCAAATCGATAGGGTCAAGCACGTTGCCCTTTGATTTGGACATTTTTTGTCCTTCCGCATCGCGCACGAGGCCATGAATGTAAATTTCTTTGAAGGGTACATCGTCCATAAACTTCAAGCCCATCATAATCATGCGGGCAACCCAAAAGAAGATAATGTCGAAACCTGTCACCAACACGCTGGTTGGGTAAAAGGTGTCGAGTTCAGGTGTTTTGTCGGGCCAGCCTAAGG
>NVSW01000038.1 GCA_002401365.1 Piscirickettsiaceae bacterium
GTATATGTTTTATATGGCTTTCTTTTACTATTCATTTGGATACTCCTAAGCAACATTGTCGCCTATTAAATGTATCCGTTAAACTAGGGGAGCTTCAGTTGCACCACCCATTTCCATATAAACTCATCTATTTCTCTTCACCTTCCCTACCTTCTAATTAGTGGATTAACGAAGAGTAAAAAAGGGGGAAGTGATCTAATTTACAACCTTAATTTAAATAGGTTGTTTGTATAATTATTATACAGAGTGTATTGTACCCACCTTTTTTGCACGACCCTATGTCATGTTTACACCCTTAACAAACTCGATTTTCGCATCCATTGTCATAAAAAACTTCCCATGCTTTATAAGCCCTTTAGATTTGATTAGGTCCTCCATATATTCAACACCAGGCATGTCGACTAATATCGTACTACAATTAAACTCAATGCCTTCATACAACGCAGTTGAATTAACACCTAACTGATACTTGGACTCAGCCAATAACAAATGTAAGTCAGCATCCTCAAGTACCTCCACATCAGGATAGCATTCAACCAATTTGTTTAAATATACATACTCCTTATACCTATCAAACTCGCCGGGGTGAATTTTATATATTAGTTTCAACCCTTTGAACAACTGAATATTATTTAAGACAAACTTTGCAAGCTGATTACCGATGTTGCCCTGAGATAAAATAACAATTTGTAATTTTTTTTTACATTTTAAATGCTTTAATTTATTCTTTTCTAGAAAATCAAATTTCCTTATCACTACGTTTTCTTTAGATAACGGCAAGCTACTATGCTCCTTCCAGTATTCATTCCAAACAAAAAACTTATCAGGGAAGTATTCAAGTTTATCGACCCTAGTTGGGAAACTATAACCAAGGTGATATTTATTTATTGTGCCATGCTGAAGCTCTATCACTTGTATACGCAATTGTTTCGCCGCATAAATAACAGCTGAATTTCCATACGATGGGCATACATATAAAATCTTTGGGCACAGTTTTAAAAAAAGTTTATTATACAAATACACCTTAGCTTTAAAGTCACGTATTTGGTCAATAAATAGATGCGTGATATCCACATCAATACAAAAACCCTTGCTAAGCTCAGAGTTAATATTTGCAATTAACTCCTTCTCTTCTTTTGAAAATTTTAAATAAATAAATCTTTTAAAAACTTTCGTTACTAGTGAAATAAAGTCTGTATAGACCACATGCTCTTTTAGACTCTTCGGGTGTTCTCCTAAATAGTCTGGTTCCAACTCTAAAATTTCAATATTATTTTTTTTAAGTTCCTCAATAAAATATTTCGTATAAATATCAATATTTTCTTCGTCAACGATTTTTGGTCTCGGGTGAGACAAAATAATTGCGTCAGTTTTTTTTCTGGCAAATGGATTACGAACAAAACTATTTACCACATATTTTGGTACCTTTTTTAGAACATCCAGATTTGTATTTTTACTGTGCGCTTGTTCTTGCCAACCTACGAGCTCTGTGAGGTCTCTATATAATTTAAACCTTACTACCAACCATACCTTTACGTCTTGAATAGATAAGTCTAATAAATCATATTTCTTTTCTAGGTCCCAGAATATCTCACATACATCCTTTATAGTTTTCTTAACCATGACAATACTCAATAAATTAAACACCTCTGAAATTATAAGACATGTACATTCAATACATCCGAACTCATGGCTCACTAACTAGATCTTTGGGTCTTCAATTAACTCCCAATTTGTAGCTGTTCCAGCTTTAACATTTCTCTTAACTTTTTTCCCAATTACTTGATCAAAGTATTTTGGCGACAAACCAAAGCCAGGACGAATACTTTTCACATGCCCCTCAATAATAATTTCACCCGCTTCTATGTCCTTAACAAAATACAATGACCGACGAAACTTAATATTCGCTTGTTCACTTGGTTTTCTACCATAATCAACTTTTCCCAGTGCTTGCCATGCTATTTTCGCACCATCACACAATGCTTTTAATTCACTAGGTTCCAGCGAAAAACTATCGTCTGGTCCGCCACCATTACGATCTAACGTGACGTGCTTTTCTATAATTGACGCACCTAGCGCTACGCTTGTGATTGCCGTCGTATTATCAAGCGTATGGTCTGAAAGCCCCGTTACCAAACCGAACCGCTGTTGCATATCAATCATTGTTCTCAAATTGTAATCTTCTGCTGGCGCTGGGTAGCCACTCACACAATGTAAGATAGCTAGCTCTTTACACCCCCCCTCTTTTGCTGCATCAATCGCTTCTTGAATTTCTTCTGCATCAGCTATACCTGTTGAGATAATCATGGGCTTACCTGTTTGCGCTACATACTTAATCAAAGGCAAATCCACCGCTTCAAAGGACGCTATTTTATAGGCAGGGGCATTTAGATCTTCTAACAAATCAACGGCTGTATTATCAAAAGGTGAACTAAAAATTGTAATCCCTATTTTTCTAGCATAATCGAACAAAGGTTTGTGCCAATCCCATGGCATATAAGCATTTTCATAAAGTTCATACAAACTTTGTCCATCCCACAACCCACCTTCAATCATAAACTCTGGGGTATTCATCTCAATTGTGATGGTATCAGGCCGGTATGTTTGTAGTTTTACACCATCGGCGCCTGCATGTTTAGCCATCTCTATGATTTTGAAGGCCTTTTCAATATCCCCATTATGATTTGCAGACATTTCAGCAATAACATAAGGGGCAGAGTCTAATCCAATGAGTCTTCCCTTAATTGAAATTAGTTTACTATTCAATATTCTTATCCATCTTTCTTATGTTCAGTGTGTATTTCTTTTTTCCCACTCCGATTTAAGTATCCCAAAACAATAAACATCATGATACTCATCATTTAAAAAAACATGCTCTCTGAGAACTCCTTCTTGAGAAAAACCTAATTTTTGGTGAAACCTTATAGATGGGTTATTAAACGCTAAGACCTCACCAAATAGTTTTTTTCCGTTCATTTCTTCAAATACTTTGTTCAAAATTAATTTGGCCATTTTTGTTCCAGTTCCACTTGTGGCTGTTGGACTCATATAAAAACCCCATTCGTAAACCTTATCTTCTGGCGACTTATTCTGTAATTGTACAAAACCCTTTACACCCTGATTTTCAACGTACACATTTAAATGTAGTAGTGGATTATTCTGACTCCGCTCAAACCAAAGTTGATGTTCTACCTGCGTAATTTTATGCTGAGAAAACATATAATGATTAATTTCAGGGTCGTTACGCCACTCTCTGATGATGGTTAAGTCACTCAACTTCATGTCTCGCGGAAAACCAGTCATACAATATCCTCGTATATAACATTAATCACTCGCTGGGCACCTAAACCATCAACCATCTTCGCTGCTTTTGTTGACATATTAAACAAGTCTTGCTTTGACATGATCTTAATTTTTTTTATGCCTATTTTGAGGGATTTATTATCCAAAACTATAGCTATATTTTTCTGAGCAAGAATATTAGCGATATCTTTTTGATTCTCCGCTAACACAATAATTGCTGACGGCAAACCTAACCTACACCGTTCCCAAGTCGTCGCCCCAGATGCACCAATCGCAAAATCAGCGTTTGACATTATCTCCGCCATATTACTCACATTCGATTTCACTTCTGTTTTATATGGCAAAATTTTAGCTTGCTGCTGCACTGCTTTTAAATGAGGCGCTGTGCTGCCCATAACCACTGTGATTTCTAGGTCTGATGGTAAGTCACCGTTTTTAAGTTCCTCTAATACCTTCCCTGTTACGTTATCTTGATCCACACCACCCATCGAAATTAGCAGTTTATTAAATTCTGGATTTTCTCGACGTTTTAGGCTGTATTCGCGCCACTGGGCAAACTCTGATCTTAACAAAGCATATTGTGACCCAAGCAGCATTTGACAGTTATCTGGCACTAATTCTTTATAACCTTGTGTCCGTCGACAAAATGTTTGATCTAAAAGCAAATCACATAGATGTTGACGGTCAGCTAAGTCATCTATCACCATTAGCTTTTTATACGTTCCTTGCAACTCCATTTGCCATGTTTCATCAATCGCATAATGATCCACAATCAACCAGTCAGGACCTATCTTTTTTAGAATCACTTTACATACGTCCGCATCTTGTTGCTGCGTTGCTCCTAACCAATGCGCATGACTGAGAATATTTTTTGATTTCAGACCAGTTATTTTAGAGATTTCCAAGTCATTTTCTATCACCGATAGCCTATGAACCTTGAAGCCTTTGCCTTGAATAAAGTCTATTAAATTTCTTTCATGTTCACGGCAAATAAACTCAACTTGTGCGCCTTTTTCTTTTAATGCCTCAGCCAGCGTTAAGCACCGCATGACGTGGCCTGTGCCTATTTGTAACGATGCATCAGCTCTGATCACAAATTTCATTCAAATAAACCTGACTGTTTATGGACTTGATACATCATTTCCGCTCTTAACCAATCTTCTTGTGTGTCAATATCTTGCACTAGATGCCGAGGTAAAAGAAAAGGACTCGCATTCTCTGAGAATAGTGGTTTGAGTTGCTTAAATGCTTCTGCTTTTCCCCAATAGAATTGCCCCGCGTCGTGATAAGCTTCTTCTAGGTCTTGTGAGCGAGTATTAGAATGTTCTGGGTAAAACATTTCAATACGCTGATGTTGCGTTATTTTGATTGCCCTTTGAATTGGAAATGCAAAGCTAGTAACGCTAAAACAATAGTCTGCTTGTGTGACTTGTAACTGTTTATAAGCCTGTTTTATTGAACCTGCCTGTAAAAAAGGTGCGGTTGCGTATAAGCAACATACTTCACTAGATTTGCTTTCAAATTCCTCAAACCATTCGATAGCATGCTTGATTACCGGCAAAGTTCCAGCATGATCATTTGCCAGCTCTTCTGGGCGAAGAAAAGGAACTTCTGCACCATATTCTTCAGCCACATCGGCTATTTCTTGATCATCAGTTGAAACGATAATTTTATCGAAGCAACCGCTACGTTGGGCTGCTTCTATTGAGTAGGCCACAATTGGTTTACCATGAAACAGTTTGATGTTTTTTCTTGGTATACGTTTGCTTCCACCTCTAGCTGGAATAACACAAAGCCTCAACGTAATACCTTTTTGATGGTATCAACTACTTGATCCTGCATATCAAAACTTAAGCCATAAAACAATGGAATACTAATAGTCTTTCTGAAATAAAATTCAGCATTTGGGAAGTCACCATATTTGAATCCCATACTTTGATAGGATGGCTGCAAGTGCACGGGAATGTAGTGGAGGTTGACCCCAAGACCCTGTTGTTTGAGTTGATCGTAGACTTGGACTTGAGTTTTTCCAATATCGTCCAGTTTCAACTGAATGGGATATAAGTGTAGTGCTGAATAACTATCCGCCGATTGGTAGGGTAGATTCATTGGTAAGTCTTTTAACAGCTCATGATAACGTTGTTGTAGTTCATGGCGTTTTGCAACAAAGTTGTCAAGCCTTTGCATTTGGCTAACTCCTAAAGCCGCATGCAAGTCAGTCATGCGGTAGTTAAAGCCTAACCCAATCTGCTGGTAGTTCCATATTTCTTGTTCAGGTCGCACTTCCATTTCATCGGGTGTACTCGTAATTCCATGGCTACGTAAAAAGCGCATACTGCGCGCTAGCTTAGTATCATTAGTCAAGGCCATTCCGCCTTCACATGTAGTTATGATTTTGACTGGATGGAAACTAAATATGGTTATATCTGAATATATACACCCTCCAACTGGCTGACCTAAATATGCTCCACCTATGGCATGGCTTGCATCTTCAATGATCTTAAAACCGTATTTTTGACTCAACTGGTGAATGCGTTTCATCTCACATGATTGGCCCGCAAAATGAACAGCAATAACGATTTTTGGGAGCGTGTTTTCTTGCTTAGAAATTTTTAGCTTTTCCTCTAAAGCACTTGCACAAAGATTATAGGTTTGCGGGTCAATATCTACAAAGTCAACTTCAGCACCGCAATACAAACCACAGTTTGCAGACGCTACAAAAGTATTTGGACTCGTCCAAAGCCAATCACCCTTACCTAGACCTAACGATAAACAAGCAATATGTAAAGCGGAGGTCGCGCTATTAACTGCCACGCCAAACTCAGCATCACAATAATCTGCCACTGTTTTTTCAAACAAAGGGACTTGTGGACCTTGTGTTAAAAAGTCAGACTTCAAAACATCAATGACCGAATCAATATCGGCTTGATTAATGCTTTGCTTACCATAGGGAATCATTAGGATTATAGTTGACCTAGTTTTTCACGATGCAGTGCTATCCATGATGTTAAAGATTCAACGCTCATCCACTCTGGGTTATTATCGGAGCAGTATGTAAAATCTTCTTCTACACGTTTGCCTTTTTTTATGCGATGAGAGTCTGCGCTCCAATTATGAATTGCGGGTAATATTTTAAAATATTCAGGATACTCATAAGTATATGGAGTATCTTCTACCCCAATCATTTGTTCATGTAACTTTTCACCAGGTCGAATACCAATAATTTTTTGTTCTGCATTGGGTGCGCACGCAAGCGCTGTATCAACCACTTTCATAGAGGGAATTTTTTTGACGTATATTTCGCCCCCAACCATGTCTTCAAAAGCATGCCAAACCAGCTCTACCCCTTGTTCTAGAGTAATCATAAACCGGGTCATTCGAGGGTCTGTTATAGGCATTACTCCTTTTTCTTTTATTGAAAGAAAAAAAGGGATGACCGAACCTCGCGACCCCATGACATTGCCGTACCGAACCACGCCAAAACTTGTTTCATGGCCGCCAGCATATGCATTCCCGGCAACAAATAGCTTATCTGAAGCCAGTTTTGTCGCACCATAAAGATTAGCTGGACTGCTCGCTTTATCAGTAGACAACGCAACAACACGTTTAACGCCTCGATCAATGCACGCATCAATCAAATTCATGGCACCAATTATGTTGGTTTTTACACACTCGAAGGGGTTGTATTCTGCCGTTGGAACAATTTTAGTTGCAGCCGCGTGAACAACGAAGTCAATTCCGTCTAAAGCACGTGACAAACGTTCTTTATCGCGTATATCACCGATAAAAAAGCGGACACGTGAATCGCCTTCGTAGAGCTTAGCCATGTCCCATTGTTTCATCTCATCTCGTGAATAAATAACTAAGCGCTTTGGACTATATTTAGCCAATGTCATCGACACAAAAGCATGCCCAAAAGACCCTGTTCCACCTGTTATTAAAATAGCTTTATCATTAAACACTTTTGTTTCCTTATTTATTTCTGAAATTTAGATCAACTAGCTTCGTATAAAAAACCAATCATTTCCAAACTAATCACGAGTGTAGGTTTTAGCTATAACTGATTCATCAATTAAATAATCACCCGTCGCTGACGTTAACCCTTTATTCATCACTTCCGCAAGCCATTATCTAGTTCTAAAACCCATTGATTAATTGAAGAACCATAACATTTGGTAATTTCAAGCGTTCCATCTGTAGAGCCACCGCCAACTATTATGTATTCGACATCTACACCTACCTGCTCGATAACACTTTTTATCGTTTGTTCAATATACTTCTCTGCATTAAAACAAACGGTGATGATGGATATTGTTGGCATATTGCCTTACGACATTAAAATTATGTATTGGCAAGTATAGAACAGCTTTAATAAAGCACCAGCCAAAGCAAAGATTTAAACTATA
>NVSW01000039.1 GCA_002401365.1 Piscirickettsiaceae bacterium
ATAACCACTGCTTCTTTACCCTCTAAGGGGATGTTTGTACTTTTTAACAGCGTCATAATGCCTTTTGGCGTACACGACCTTAAAATAGGCATACGAAGCGCTAAACGGCCAATATTGTACGGGTGAAAGCCGTCTACATCCTTGAGAGGGTCAATGGCTTCAATAACTTTTTCCTCATTGATATGCTCAGGTAAAGGCAGTTGAACAAGTATTCCATTGATTGACGCATTATTATTGAGATCCTGAATCAGGGTTAATAATTCTTCTTCGGTTACGCCATATGGGAACGTTTTTGAAAGTGAATAAAAGCCAACTTCTTCACAAGCATTACATTTATTACGAACATAAACCTCGGAGGCAGGATTTTCACCTACGAGTATCACGGCTAAGCCAGGTTTGGATAAACCACGAGCGATTCTTGCCTCTGTTTGTTTTTTTATAGCTGTACGAAGCTCTTTAGCTATTTTTTTCCCGTCGATTACTTGATGTGACATATTCCTATATTCTTTTTTTAAGGCTTTTTTTAAAGAAGCGTTGACCAAAATTACTGCGTGCCGTATTATCGCCCACCTACAGAGTTATTGCATCATATATGCATTGGTTTCTTAGATCGTCGGGGTGTAGCGCAGCCTGGTAGCGCAACTGCTTTGGGAGCAGTGGGTCGGGAGTTCGAATCTCTCCACCCCGACCAATTTATCTAATCAATGTTATTCGATGCTTAATTATGAAGCGCTTGTAGCTCATCTGGATAGAGCATCGGCCTTCTAAGCCGAGGGTAGCAGGTTCGAGTCCTGCCAAGCGTACCACTCTGTACAAAAGTCGACTATGGTGGGTGTAGCTCAGTTGGTAGAGCCCCAGACTGTGACTCTGGTTGTCGAGGGTTCGAACCCCTTCATCCACCCCATTTTCGATTCCAACACCTTTCCGCTATAATCCGTCGTTACAACATTAAAAGCGGCGACACTTAACGACCTTTGATTTTGCAAATGCAGCCTATACCGATTGTTTTAAATGGTACTGATGTACCTTGTTCAGAAATAATGGGCTTAATCAAATTAAAGGCTTTTTATTTACTTGATTTAGAGCGTGTACATGCTCACGATTTATACCTCAGTTACAGCAGTAACGCGCTAACACTTAACTGTACTGTCGGCGCTCAATCGTTGAGTTTATCGATTGACTTTGTATTGGGTAAAAGCCAACACAGRCGYTTATATGGCGGCGGTAAAAACCAGCCTTTAGCCAAGGCCTGTGGTCTAAACAAACACCCAGAATGGAACATTCTTGATGCAACGGCAGGGCTTGGACGAGACGCTTTTGTATTAGCCAGCTTGGGCTCGAATATAACCCTTTGTGAGCAGAATGCAGTGCTATATAGTTTGCTTGTTGATGCCTTGTCACGCGCGTCGAACGATATTGAAGCAACTGATATTATTGACCGTATGACATGTGTTCATCACAACACCATTGATTATCTAAACCTTTCTATTAAGTCGCCAGCAGACGTCATCTACCTTGACCCCATGTACCCAGATAGAAAGAAATCCGCAAAAATAAAAAAAGACATGCAAATCCTCCAACATTTAGTGGGGCATTCTGGTGAGGAAGGTGCGTTATTAGACATAGCGTTACAAACGGCAAGCCACAGAGTGGTTGTTAAGCGACCTAAATCGGCTGAACCGCTCAGTAGTATCAAACCCAGTTATATAGTCAGTAGCCCAAATACTCGCTATGACGTGTATGTTCGCTAACTATTAAAAGATTGGCAAAATATAGCTGATGATCGCTTTTATACTGTTGAATTAAGAACCTTAACGAAAAAACACTGATGACTCACACCATAGGTTTTATTCTGTGCGGTATTAATTTAAACAGTACCGTGTGAGGTGGTGCATTTTTTTAGCCTTAAAACAAAATGCCCTCAAAAACACTCCAAACGTGGGAGTGTTTCTTGAAATGTGCTGGGATTACACAAGAATAACGGACAATAAAAACCCCCTTTAGTTATAGGGGTTTCGGGTCTTTCTGGGATGTCTTGAAATAAAAATTTGGTACGAGGGCCGGATCCGCTAAACATGCTGCAAGCATTGTTATAAACAGATTCTGACTTTTCAAATATTTAAAGTACCCCCAAAAATACCCCCAAATAATCATCATTCAAAAGCATAACTTACTTATTGGCTTTATTATGCCCACGAACGTAGCGAGATAAATGAAATGCAGCCATGCTAATTTGCTCTTCGCTCAAGCTGTTTGCGCTGTTGGCTACAAAGGAGGGTAGTGCTTTGGGGTTTAATACCCATACATCACTATTTTTAGTTTCGCTAGTAGGTTCAACAAACCAACCAGGGAATACAACAACAGGCTTCGTTTCAAATTGCTTACCTGTGCTTTCCTTTAAAAGAGCTTTTAGCCAAGATGCAGCTGCAATAACTTGAATTATTGGTTTTTCATTTCCAGGTAAATTATTTAATTTAACGCTCGTGCCATCGAAGATAATAACTGCTCTACCTTTTTCAGGTTTGCTGTAAGTTTTTGTTTCAATAACGTAGATACCGCTTGGGGCAATAATTACATGATCTAAATTGAAACCATCTCCAGGAATATCGTGGAAAACTTTTGCGCCTTGTTCTCGTAAACCTTCTAAATATTGCCCTACAGCTTTTTCACCATCTAACCCTTGTCTAAGCGATTTGAGTTGTTTTTTAATTTTGAATATTTTTGGTACTGTATAAATCAAGACGATGATGAAAATAACGGTATACACATAAGGTCGTGGAGGTAGTTCCATATACCAACGCCACCACTCAGTCGCGGTTAAGATGCCAACCAATAAAACGCTAACAATATGTGACATTGCTTCAGCATTAATAAGCTCGTTTATTTGATTGTCTAATGTTTCGCCGGGGTTTCGTAGTGGACTATCTTTGATGGGTGATTTCACTTGCATATCCTTATGTTTCTAGTGCTGCGTTGTTTAATATTTAATTAACAACAACTAATTTAGTCAAACTATATTTTGCCCTCCGCTTTATTCCTTCAATTGATTTCTTGGTATTCAATATAAGTCTGCCTGAAACTAACGGTTTAGCTAAGGAGACATAGTGTTTTTTTTCGGAACGTCTCACTGAGCGCATTGTTAGCTCAGGAACGAATCTTCTTTTCTGCAGTTAACTCGAGAATCATAGGAGCGATGCTGTTAACCAAAGATTCTACCTCAAGAGCGTGAGACCGATACTTCTCCAATTCCAATACATCGTCTGAATTATTTTCTCGTAACCACTGAAGCCTCAGTGAAACCTCATTTATTTGGTTTGAAAGTTTAGCCTCAATACTTTTCCACCTATCTAGAAAGGGATGTTCATAAGAACCATATGTTATTGCATTTAGCACCTGAGATTGAAGGCTCTCCATCTTTATAGAACACTCAAGAAGGATCGAGTGAGCTTGCGTTCTTTTTTCGGCGGCGGAGAGGCTTTTCGTCAGTTTAGCTGACCTATAAGTGAGACAAAAACTAACCAGAGAAATAATTAATGCTATTGCTGAAAATAAATCCGAAGTATTCATAATTATGGTTTAACGTTTCGCTTAACTGAAAATTCGTGAAGCACAGCTTAACAAATTGTCCGAATTAATTCGGCTTGTTAGGCACTTTTTGGTATTGATTAATTTGACTTCATCCTTACAAACTTGCTTCCATATGATTAATAATATTAGCACTATCAACAAACAACCTCCATGAACGCAATGCTGATGTCACCATGTTAATAATATGGTGAGGTTGAAGGTGGTTCTTTATCATATGTGTTTATAGATGTTATTAACGGAACCCCCTATATCATGAACTGACTGTGTAAAAAATGCGCCTCACTACCCGCAAGATGCAAAGTGCGAGGGAGTACCTTTTATTTTTAACACCCCCCGTCCGAAACTCCCGCCGCCAAAAACAACTATATGACTACGGTCGAGGGCTTTATGATCTGTAAAGAATCATCCCCCCCTACCTAAATTCTGCCATCACGAAAACGTTACTAGTACGTCGGTCGTTGGCTGCTAGTCTGTAGAGTTTTACTCCCCCCCTACCTAGGTATGAATTGATACAGATTGCTTTTAGCTTTCTTTTATTTAGTGTTGTTAATGCGTATACGCATGGTTATATAGGTGTGGTGTATTTTTGATGTGTCTGAATATTTGTAAGTTGTTGATTCTTCGTTACACGAACATCATTTATACACTTGTAGACGGGGCTATTTATCCTTGAGGTTCATTTGTACACTTGTAACAGGGCTAGAGGTGTCATATATACACAGGTAAGGTTAATTTTAATGAACACCAATAACATCAATCTCTTTCATTAAACGGTCGGTTTCAATCAAGGCCGTTATGATGTTTAAGTAATGGCGAATATCGTCTAAATTAAGCGTTCTACCTTTACGATCTTTTAGCCATTTTTGTGCAGGTTGGTAACCGCCAATATAAAACTTCCAGGCGATTAACGGCACGTTATCAAAATACTGTTCATCGTTTATCCAAACCTTACCGCTAGCGTCATTTATTGCTTCGTAGCCAATGTTTGTTTTGGTTATTTTGCGCGTTACTTCGTTATTTCCTGCAATAGGGTAGCTGGCAGGGGATTTGTTTAATAAAGGGCTGTCTAATAAATGTAATTGACGTAATTGCCCACCTACATCAACCAAACTCCAAAACGTTTCTTTATTGGGGTAGGGGGCACGTGGAAAATCAATTTTAAGGAACTCTTTGTACTTTTCTCGGTAGCTAGGGCTATGTAAAACAGCGTAGATATAGTCCAGCACGTCTATGGGTGCGAAGTTTTCTTTTTCGGGTTGTTTTTCATTGGTAAATTCAAGGGCTAGTTTTGCAGCTATTTCTTGGATAAGGTTTTTATCTAAGTTGGGGATTCGAGTCTCGTTTTGATTTGTAGGGCTTTCTGGATAAAGGTAAAGAGGGGCAATACTATTGCTCTCTTTTAGGCTAAGCGAATGCAAAGTAAATAATTCAGAAGTAATTAAAATGTCAGAAAATCCACGCTGCTGTTCAATTTGTCTATTAAATGAAATGCCGATATTACCTTTATGCAGGAAGTGTTTCATTACGGACTCTCGGCAAAAATCAATTAAATTTGAATCGTAGTAAATGTGTCTGTTATCGAAAGGCCGATATTGAATAGTATGGATTTTTGTACGGTTTAAATCACTTTGTAGTCTTGCTTCTGCAATTTTCCAATCTCGGTTATCTTTCAAGCCTAGTTGATGAGTCAGTTGTTCATCTGTCTCAGAAGAATGGTAGAAAAAACTAATACGATCTAGCAATACTTGTTTCTCAAAATCAATGACAAAACCATCCCGATGAGTTTTTATACCGCTAGAATTAACGGTAAATAGTTCTTTAATTGAAAATCCTTTTTCATAAGCTAGTTGTATTTTTAAATCTTTATAAATAAAGAAATACTCAGGTGCTCTATATTCAATTTGTTTCCAATCTAGTGAGGCTAGTGAATTATCTAGTAACATTTGATATTTGTACTGACGTAAACCAAACAAATCACTATGAAAAACCTTGGCTAATTCCCCTTTGGCTTTTAACCCTGTTTTAACAAAAAGGTTAATAGACACGCCTTGCATAATGTCGAATACATTTTCATCTTTACTGCCATCGGGTGCGGTTTCTTTCTTTTTACTATTCCCGTGTAAATCTAGAATATAGACACTGTCGAAAGTTTCTAAAATATGCTTTCGCATTTGCCGGTGAATCACACCATCTATAAAGCTGTTGTTACTGATATAAGCTAAAACACCTTCGCCATTCTTTTCTATATAGTGCTGACCGTAACGAATAAACTTTATGTAATCGTCTGATAGCGGCTGTATGTTTTTTTCGTTCAGGTCTTTTTTATAGTCCACCAATAAATCGTTAATCCAATCACCTTTATTGCTGCTACTCACTGAATAGGGCGGGTTGCCCATTACCACCATCACAGGGGTATCGCGTTTTATGTAGTTGGCTTCGCTGGCTTCATTAGATAGCCAGTTGGCAAACAGCGTGCCGGTATCGGGGTGGTGTTCTTCTAACGAGTTGGTTAAATACACGTTTAAGCGTGGGTTTTTAACCGGTTTGTAGCCTGTTTCTTCTAATAGCAACTCTAGCTTAAGGTGAGCCATTGCATACGAGGCCATGAGTATTTCAAAGCCGTTTATACGCGGTATTAGGTCTTCTTCTACGTATTGGCTCCATGCGCCTTGCACGGCTTGAAAATGGCTGTCGTGAATGTGTTTAATGGTTTCAGCTAAAAAGGTGCCGGTACCGGTTGCAGGGTCGAGTATTTGTACTTTATGAACTTCTTTAGTTTGCTTGCCTTGTTTGGTGGCTTTGTTTCTTCCACGGCCAGCTACAAAAGCAGTGTCTACTTCTACGGTGGTTTTACTGGTATCGGCTAGGCCATCTTTTAACTTAAAGTCGGTTTTTAAGATGTCATCTACCGCTCTTACGATAAAATTAACAACGGGGGTAGGGGTGTACCAAACGCCACGGCTTTTGCGTAGTTTTGGGTCGTATTCGGCTAGAAATGTTTCATAAAAATGAATAATAGGGTCTTGTTGACGGGTAGATTTGCCGAAGTTCGTTAAAATTTTATTTACATCGGTTGCTCTAAAAATATCGGCTAATGAGTCGATGATCCACGCGATACGGTCATCTAAATCGTAGCCTGCAATGTATTGAAACAGCTTGCGTAAGAATGGATTGCTTTTAGGAATAAGTTCGGCTGCTTCTTGTCTGCTAAAGGTATTAAGCGTTTTGTCGTGTAGGCGTGCTGCAAACATGCCGTAAGCGATGGTTTGGGCGTACACGTCTGCAAACTGCTTGCAGGTAATATCGTGTATTAGAATGGATTTAAACGCTTCCATTTGGTCTTTAAGCGTACTGTCTGCATCGTTACTTGTGTCGCTTAATAAAGCTTGCTCTATTATGTTTGCCAGTAACTTTGCTTTACCTGCCATCATTTTTGATAGCTTAGTGGGGGAGGTGATGTTTTGCCCTACGTGGGTTGCAAAGTTACGTATTAAATCTTCAAAGTGTTTAAAGTTTTCTGGCAGTGGTACGAGTGTATTGTTTTCATCAATAGCCGCAATGCTAATGGTGGTAACTTTTTCAGCATCAAGAAAAAATCTAAATTCTAGATAGTCGGTAATAATAAGGTTACTTAGCGACTTTTTATAGCGATCAAACTGTTCTTTGTATTCTTTGCTGTCCAGTGGTTT
>NVSW01000040.1 GCA_002401365.1 Piscirickettsiaceae bacterium
TTTAAGCGAGATGGAGTTAACGATGCCTTTACCTTGTATGCACTGTAAGCCCGCTTCGATAACGTCCCATTTTGAGGAATCAATCATGATGGGCACGTGAGAGATATCAGGCTCAGAGGCAATCAGGTTTAAAAAGCGTACCATGGCTGCCTTTGAATCGAGCATGCCTTCATCCATATTAATATCGATGATTTGCGCGCCAGCTTCTACCTGATGCAAGGCTACTTCAAGCGCTGTATCGAAGTCATCATCTTTGATGAGGCGTAAAAATCGCGCCGAGCCAGTCACGTTGGTTCGTTCACCAACATTGGTATAAAGAGATAAAGCGTTAATGGTGTAGGGCTCAAGGCCAGACAGACGACAGGCGATTTCGATCTCAGGTATTTCGCGTACCTCGAGACCGGCCAATTTATCGCTTATGCATTTGATATGTTCAGGGGTGGTGCCACAACAGCCGCCGACAATATTTAGGAAGCCGCTTTGCGCCCATTCTTTAATGTGCTTCGCCATGTCTTCTGGCGTTTCATCGTAGCCGCCAAACTCATTCGGCAAGCCCGCATTCGGGTGCGCTGTTACATAGGTATCAGCAACGCGTGACAACTCTTCAATGTACTGACGCAATTCTTCTGCACCCAAGGCGCAGTTAAAGCCAATGCTAATAGGCTTAATATGACGCACTGAATTCCAAAATGCTTCGGTAACTTGGCCGGATAATGTTCGGCCAGAGGCATCGGTAATCGTGCCAGAAATCATCACCGGATAGTCCACATTATGTGTTTCAAAATACGTTTCAATCGCATACAACGCAGCCTTGGCATTGAGGGTATCAAAGATCGTTTCCACTAATAAGATATCGACACCGCCTTTTATCAAGCCATCAATCGACTCGGTATAAGATTCGGCAAGCTCATCAAAACTAACGTTTCTAAACGCAGGGTCATTCACATCGGGTGAAATACTCGCCGTGCGATTTGTGGGGCCTAAAACACCGGCAACAAAACACGTTCTTTCGGGATATTTTGCTTCAATATCATCCGCCGCTTGCCGCGCAATACGTGCAGACTCTTGGTTAATCTCATACGACAAATCTTGCATATCGTAATCGGCCATTGCCACCCGCGTAGAGTTAAACGTATTGGTCTCAATAATATCTGCACCTGCTTCAAAATACGCCAAATGAATAGCGCGAATGGTATCGGCTTGGGTCAAGGATAGTAAGTCGTTATTACCTTTTACATCACTCGGCCAGTCGGCAAAACGCTCACCACGATAGTCACTTTCACTAAAGTTATACGATTGGATCATCGTACCCATCGCGCCATCCAATAGCATGATGCGCTGTTGCAAGAGCGCCTTTAGTTCGTCAGTTTTATCTAATTGAGACATGGCAGTGCAATTTATCGTTTAAAAACAGCGCATTTTACTCTTTTTAAGCGTAAAAGTAGGCACTATTGTTAGCAGTCATTTATTATGGCAATTATCTGCTTAACAGCCTCTACAAACATCATGCCTATTTGCAACAATACCCCCCCTATCGCCCTAAGCATTTCGGGACATGATCCGACCGGCGGCGCTGGCGTTATCGCAGATGCAGAAGTGTTTATGCACTTTGGTTGCCACCCCTGTTCAATTCTTACCTGTCAAACTGTGCAGGATTCAAGCACCGTCCAACGGTTGATACCATTAAACGGCAGTGACCTTATTGCACAAGCAAACGCTCTGTTTAACGATATGTCAATTTCTGTGATTAAAATTGGTTTAACCGGGTCTGTTGAATGCGTTACAGCAATCGTTAACGTTCTACAACAACACCCCAATGTGCCCGTTGTATTTGATCCTGTATTAGCCAGTGGTGACGGTACGCCATTAGCCAGCAAAAAACTTATCAACGCTATAACCGACACGTTGCTACCACTTGTCGACGTACTGACACCAAACACATTGGAAGCTGTAACACTTAGCACATTATCAGCCGATAGCCCCATCGAAGAACTGGGTGAAAATCTTTTACAAAAAGGCGCCAAAAATGTTCTTATCACTGGTGGACATGGACAAGCAGAGCAAATTTTT
The DNA here is from genome assembly GCA_002401365.1 of Piscirickettsiaceae bacterium. Lineage (GTDB taxonomy): Bacteria > Pseudomonadota > Gammaproteobacteria > Methylococcales > Cycloclasticaceae > Cycloclasticus. The sequence goes on from NVSW01000040.1 coordinate 2,071, forward strand.
AATCACCTATTCCAAACCGACCAAGCTACTCAACAATATGGCTCGGAACGACTAAGCGGGGAGTATCACGGTACTGGCTGTACCCTAGCATCTGCCATTGCCGCTTTGATTGCAACAGGCGAACCCATACAAAACGCTGTCGAGCAGGCGCAAGCCTACACAGCCACAAGCATTAAAAATGCTCGAAAAATAGGCAAGGGTCAACTGTTTCCATATCGCTTCACCAGCCACTAGATATGGCGAAAATAACACTCAAAAAAGGTCTTTACGCGATAACACCTGACCTGATAGATACCTCTTTATTGCTCAATAAAGTAAAGCAAGCCTTATCTGCTGGGGTTTCTATATTGCAGTATCGCGACAAAATAAGCTCCTCCAAAGACAAGTTACTAAGGGCAGTGGCCTTGCACGAACTGTGCGCGCAATTTAATACACCACTTATTATTAATGACGACCCCGAACTTGCTTTAGCCTGTGGCGCTGAAGGTGTACACCTTGGTCAAGCAGATGGCTCAATTCAGTATGCACGTAATCTACTGGGCTCAAGCGTGGTCATTGGCATTACTTGCCATCATCACCTAGCATTGGCTTTAAAGGCAGAACATGAAGGTGCCGACTACGTTGCTTTTGGTCGTTTTTTTAACTCAAAGTCTAAACCGGGAGCATCGCTAGCAACAACAGAGTTGCTGATTCAAGCCAAAACAGAACTATCAATTCCCATCGTGGCCATCGGTGGAATCAACCACAGTAACGCGCAAGCAATTATTGATAAGGGTGCAGACTATATAGCAATGATTGAACAAATTTTCTTAGCCAATGACATTAAAAATAGTTGCCAACGTTTTAACCGCTTATTAGAACCTTAAAGATGCCACGTCCACGCCACATGCAAAGCATTAACATATGGTGTTATTGACTCTCTTGCACCAGGGAAAAGCGCTGATGGTCCCGTTAGTGTTTCTTTGAAGAAGTGTTCAAAACCAACGTGTAACTCATCACCATTTTCGGTTTCCCAACTCAAGCCAGCACTCACTTGATGAATCGGGTTAGGGGTTAATAAACTAAACGTCGTTGAGTCAATACCATTACTATTCGGTCTTTTACCATACGCATAACCGGCTCTTAATGTTAGTCTTGGTGATGCAAAATACGTTAAACCCAAACGGTAATTTGTTTGATTTCTCGTCCAACCAAACGCACTGCCTGAGGCGCTGCCAATGGGTGGACCCCCAGGTACCAACGAATTCAACACCCTGTTACCCAACGCTTTTACTTCACTAAACTCAATCCGTTGAATATCTAACGCAACGATCCAACTATCATTAGGGCGTATCGCCGCCCCTACACTGTAATTAGCAGGGATATCAAAACTGCCTTCGGCAAACAAGCCTTTGTAATCGTCAAATTCTTGCATATATACTTTCGATGAATACGCTGCGCCTAACGAAAGCCAAGAATTTATTTCACCATACCAACCTACACGAACACCTGCACCAAAGGCAAAGTCATGTCCATTATCGGTGAATTTTGTAGGATATTTTGACAGTAGAGAAAGAGAATTCAAGCCAAATGATTCAAAGGCTTGAACAGCAAATAAGGGTGAAACACCAATGCTATGGCCGGGCGCTATTTTCCACGCAATAGTTGGCGCAATAATCAATTGTGCCAAATCAAATCCCGCTTCATCACAGCCTAAAAGGAAATTGCCAGGCTTTGTTCCACATGACGCAGGGTTAGCATTTGTGCCTGGAATGCCTGTTGTTTTTGCATATTCACTGTTTAAACCACCGTTAGCATAGGCTGTTATGCCGACTGCTACCTCGTCATTAAGCTGATGTGAATAAGCAAACTCGGGAATAAGAAAAAATGAATTACGGCTATTTGATGAAAAATCAAAGGGCGTGCCCGAGCCAGTCCTTCTTACTTTTCTATGTGGATTAAAAAGCTCCACTCCCACTTCAAACTGATTACCTGCTGCGGTTAGCTTTCCTGGGTTAGACGCACCTGCAAATGCATCTTCAGCTACCGCCGTTACTGCACCCGATGTTTGTTTAGCCACATGCCCATAGCCGAGTGAAAAATAGCCTCCACCTGCAAATGTACTGGTTGACATAAAAGCAAGTAAAGTTAGAACTACGAGCGTACGTACAAAAGGAGTCTTCATTTTTTTATTATTAGAATTCTATGATATAAAAAGACTATAACAATAATTTTTACTTAGTGCATCTAACAGGCAAAAAAAACGCGGGACAAAGCCCGCGTTTTTTATAAGAAAACTCAATAATTACCACTCAAAACTTGCCGTTAAGTACACATTTCTACCTTGACTGGGCACTTTATCACCGACGGCTACATCAGACCCCATTGCTCTATTAATAGCTGCCGTGTGATCAGCGTAGTCTTTGTCCAAAATATTTTCGACACCTAAACCAACATTAAAACCTAGAGCTGGTTGAATTTCACCACGAAGGTGTAACAAACCATAACCTGCTGACTTCAGTTCACCGTTATATTGCGCCACATCATTTTGAGCAGAATATGCTTCGAGCTCTGTTGCAACAGACCAACCATTTTGTGCATACGTTAATTGAGTACGAGCATTAAGTGGCGCTATACGATAAAGATTATCACCGCCACCATCACGACGACGGCCACGCACATAACTCACCGTACCGTCTAAACTAAGGTTACCCGACAACTCATAGCCCCACTCAACATCCATCCCATATAATTCAGCATCAACATTTGTGAATTGCAGTGCATCACCCGCTCCGTTCGCATTTGACACCATGTTTGCAAAGCCATTTGTACTCACTTCACCTTGAATATAATCATTTACACGGTGATAAAAAGCGCGTGGTGCAACATATAAGCCTCCTGCGGAATATTCCAACCCCAGCTCAAGCTGGTATGCCTCTTCAGGGTCTAGGTCAATATTACCTATATATAGATTACCATCAGCCAAACCACCAGTTGCTTCTAGAGGCAACCAGAGGTAACGCTCTTGGTACGATGCTGAACGCGTTTTACGCGCCAAACCTAACTCCACAGACAATTCATTCGACAACTGCTGAGTTAATACCATGCTAACATCCACATTATTATCTTCTACTGAACGATCCGATGCATTAAATGCCGTTTTGAGTGCCTGCGTTGGAGGTGGAGCGCCGCCAATAATATCCACATCACCCGCATCCATCTCAACACGCGTGTAACGCAACCCTGTTTCTATACTCAAGCCGTCGCCTAAGTTACCGTTCCATTCTGCAAACATGCTGTATCTATCACGTTCAACAGCGTTAAAATTATCAACGAAGAATGGCGAYGTAGGATCAGATATGTATGAYTCATGRTTTGATTGGTCMCCYTCTARGCCAASACTCAAATYGCCACCSRCTRCYGGCATSTTATAGACMATYGATAAGCCGCCRCCATCMACYTCTGTTTKATTTTGTCTRAATKTYCCGCTATTACTRCCRTTAGGYCTTAATTGAAAATTRTTCATCCAATGRCGCATATCTTGGTAATARTACGATGTTTCCAATGASCGWCCTTCAYCCAAYTGAATATCRTAATCRGCYGARAARATACCGCCTCKAACCGAYATAATATCCATTGGYARTGATGRYGTGCCTGTATGGCCCGTATCATTRTTSGTGTAATTGAAGCCTAAATCATGCGCTCCTTGACGAAACCCGTAACCAACAGTATATGCATCACGATCATACTGACTKGGATCTACTTCTCCGCCATCGTACTCGTAATTATCACCTTGTTCTTTACTTACACTGGCATGAAAACGATGTGTGTCGTTCGAGTAAGTGCTTAACAAGCTACCTGTTAAACCATTGTCCACTTCGCTGTAGCCAAATGAAGCTATGCCATGAGTTTCAAAATCAGCACTGTCTGTAAAGTGTGATTTACGTGATTCGGTACTCATTGAGCCACCAATTGTTTCAATACCACTACTGACAGGTGCTATACCCCTATAAACCGTTAAGTTTTCGGTTAATGATGCAGGAATGTGACTAAGTGGAGGATCCATACTATTTGGCCCTACTTCTTTCCAAGACATGCCATCAACCACTGTATTTATTCGACCGCCAAATTGACCGCGGTAAGACGCAATACCTGTTAACGGACCATTACGGTTAACGTTAGCGCCAGGAATACGCTTCAATAACGACGCAGTGTCTTTTAGCGCAGATGAGTCTGGAGCGACACCAAATGTGCCTGGGCGCATTTTGCTACCTTCAACAATAATCGTTTGATTACTATAGTCCGCTGCATTAGCTGAAACGGCAATGATGGCCGCCGATAATAAACTTAATTTGAACTGTTTCATGATTTGCCTATATTTTGTTTTTTTACAACAAAATATATTCTACCGATGAAATTCTTTCTTGGGATGTGACAAATTGTCGCACCCCATCCTCAAAATAGAATTAAATTGATCTAAAACAGTTTTGAAGCTCTGCATCAACCAGCTGCTTCGTTTCTTGCTTATCTAAAATGACATCAAACCGGCTTTTTTCTTGATGTTGAATCGACTTAACGGTTAAACGTTCTGCTTCACCATTCAATAAAACCCAGCCTGAATCAGTGCGACAAATCGCTTTAATTCGAACAGGAGAATTAGTTTTAAAAAGTCGCTTTAATTTTCCTAGTGAGAAAACATGCTCTGCATCGAACGTTTGGCTGCTTACAAAAAAAGCACTCTTTTCCTTAGAGGGGAGCACAGGCGCGTCAACCAAATCTTTTTGACGATCTGCAACCGGATCCAAGGTAAGCCATTGCGGATCAATAACACCGAAGGTTGTTTTGGAAATAATGGATTTTGGAATAAGGAAGCTATCTCTCAACGCATCAAATTGAGTCATCGCCTGCGCTGATGCCAAGTCCGTTTTATTCGCCACTAAAATATCTGCTAGCGATACTTGTTGTTTAAACAACTCATTGTTTGATAAAGCAGGATTCAATAGCTTTTCTGGATCTAAAAAACAAACACTCGCTTTTAATAATAAAACTGGCTTAAAGTACTCGGAGCTTAGCGTTTTCAACACACCTATTGGGTGGCCTAGTCCGCTGGTTTCAATAAATAAGCGATCAGGGCGTGATTCGCGCAACAATTGATTGATAGCGACCTGCATTGGCACGCCGGCAGCACAACACATACAACCACCAGGAATTTCTTTTAC
>NVSW01000041.1 GCA_002401365.1 Piscirickettsiaceae bacterium
TACAGCCGCTGACCTGTTAAAGCAAAACCAAGAAATAGCAAAGCTACAAGCGGAAATACAACAGTCTATTACCAGCTATTCTAAGCGCCCACGCAAGGTGCATATCAACTCGATTAATGCACATAAATATAAAGCAGCGAGTTATGAGGCAGCATGGCAGCGTAAGATAGAGCGCGTTGGGAATTTGAATTATCCGGGTGAAGTTAGGCGTAAAAAACTCTCGGGCACGTTAGTATTAACGGTAGGGTTGTATGCTGACGGGAACCTAAAAAGCGTCATTATAAACCGTCGTTCTGGACATAAAATTATTGATGATGCAGCCATTAATATTGTTAAATTAGCGGCCCCTTTTGCGCCGTTGCCGGTTGAGTTGCGTAAAGATATAGATATTTTATTTATCACAAGAACGTGGCAGTTCTTAAATGAAGGCGCAATGCGTACCCGATAAAGCCAAATTAGCAAGACAGTAGTATCCTCTGGTTCAATAAGAATCATGTACTGATTATTTATGGATGAAAAGATCGGCGCTCCCTATAATGAGTTATCGAGCGTGTTAGCGCTTGAAGTTAAAGCAAGGGCGCGAGATACTAAATAACATGAATGATTTAACGTATTTGAAGGATAATTTTTTAATTGCCATGCCAGGAATGGAAGGATCTGATTTTTCTAAATCGGTCACTTATTTGTGCCAACATGATAAAGAGGGCGCATTAGGAGTGGTTATAAATAAACCCAGTACCTTAACTATGGGAGATATTTTCAAACAATTGAATGTTACACCTGCACGCCCTGAAATAGCCAAAATACCGCTTTTTTTAGGCGGCCCTGTGCAGCAGGAGAGAGGCTTTGTGCTGCATACTCCAGTTGGAGAATGGGATTCGACAATGGTGGTTAACGACCAGTTGGCACTTACTAGTTCCAAGGATATTTTAGAAGCAATTTCACAAGGTAAAGGTCCACAGCAATGGTTGGTTGCATTAGGCTATGCCGGCTGGGGTAGTGGTCAGTTAGAAAAGGAAATACAAGCCAATGCTTGGCTACACGGGAAGGCTGATCAAGATATTATTTTTGATGAACCGGTTAATCAGCGTTGGGAATTGGCGGCACACAGAATAGGTGTCGATATCAGTTTGATGAGTATGGATGCGGGCCACTGTTAGTGACCATATGTTTAGGTTTTGATTACGGTGTTAAAAAAATTGGTGTGGCTGTTGGTGATACGCAAACCCAGATAGCGAATGCGCTTACCACAGTTCGAGCAATAAACCAAAAAACAGGCTGGGATGAGATTTCTGCATTGGTTGAGACCTGGCAACCGAAACAGTTGGTTGTTGGGATTTCACACAAGGAAGACGGTAGTGATAATGAAGTGACGCCAAGAATGATTCGCTTTTCACGGCAGTTGGAAGGTCGCTATCATTGCCCTGTCGTATTGTTTGATGAAGCATTAACAACGTTTGAGGCAAAGCAGTTATTGTTTGATGAAGTACAAGTAAGTGCAAATAAATTGTGGGAAGTTCAAGACCAATTAGCAGCTCAATTAATTTTACAAAGTTGGCTAAATACAAAAGAAAAAGGTTAAAAGTCTGATGAGTACAGAGTTCGAATCCATTGAAATAGAAAAAGTCATCGCCAAAATGGCGGATGATTTAATGCTTCAATTACAAGAAAAAGGCATTCAAGAACCACTGATGATAGGTGTTCACACGGGCGGGCTATGGGTTGCAGAACGGCTTCATAAGCGGTTAAACTTAACAAAGTCGTTGGGAGAAATTGACATTTCTTTTTATCGAGATGACTTTACCCGTATTGGCCTCAACCCTCAAGTTAAGCCAAGCAATATTCCTTTAACTGTTGAAGGGGAAAATATTGTTCTGGTGGATGATGTTCTTTATACAGGCCGCACTGTGCGTGCAGCACTTAATGAGATTTTCGACTATGGTCGACCAAACAGCGTGACGTTAGTTGTTTTAGTTGATAGAGGTGCGCGTGAATTACCACTTCATGCCGATATAGTTGGATTGGAACTGGATTTATTACCCGAAAAACAGGTAAAATTGATCGGACCAGCGCCATTAGCGCTAGAAACTAACCGGAATTGATTGTATGAACTCTAGCCAGCAAGCAGCTAGTACGTCCTTCAAAGTACCCGATAGTTCCCGTTTGCAACTCAACGAACAGGGAAGACTACGTCATTTTCTAACCACTGAAGGCTTATCAAAAGATATTTTGATCGACATTATGGATGTCGCCGAGTCATTCTCCAGTGTGAGTAATCAGGCGGTTAAGAAAGTTCCTGTGCTACGCGGTAAAACCATCGTCAACTTATTCTTTGAAAACAGCACAAGAACTCGAACAACGTTTGAGCTGGCTGCTAAAAGGCTATCGGCTGATGTTATCAATATTAATGTTGCAACCTCAGCGGCGTCTAAAGGCGAAAGTGTTTTAGATATGATAAGAAACCTTGAGGCGATGCAAGTTGATATGTTTGTGGTTCGACATGGCGAAAGTGGTGCTGCACATTTTATTGCTCAGCATGTTGCGCCACACATTAGTGTTATCAATGCCGGAGATGGGCGGCATGCGCACCCCACCCAAGCGATGCTCGATATGTTTACCATTCGCCGTGTTAAGAAAGACTTTGCGGGTTTAAAGGTAGCAATTATTGGTGATATCTTGAATTCCCGAGTTGCGCGTTCGCAAATTCATGCATTAAATACGCTGGGCGTGCAAGAAGTACGCGTTGTCGCACCGAAGACACTGTTGCCCATAAATACCGACTCATTGGGTGTGCATGTGTACGACGACTTACAGTCCGGCATTTCAGGTGTGGATGTTGTTATTATGCTGCGTTTACAGAAAGAGCGCATGAGTAAAGCGCTGCTACCCAGTGAGCATGAATACTTTGAATGTTTTGGCTTAACTCAGGCAAAACTCGCAGTTGCTAAAGCTGATGTGATGGTAATGCATCCTGGGCCAATCAACCGCGGAGTTGAAATGGATGCGGCGGTAGCTGATGGGGAAAACTCGTTTATTTTACAACAAGTTACCAATGGGATTGCTATTCGTATGGCAGTGATGACGCTAGTCTTAGGGCATCGAGCAGGAGAAAAAGCTTGAATGTTCTAATTAAAAATGGCCTCGTTGTTGACCCCGCGAATGATATTGATACAGTTAAAGACGTATATATTGGCCAAGGCAACATTTTATCGGTAGGTATGCCACCTGCAGCGTTTAAAGCAGATAAAACGATTGATGCTGTGGGTAAAATAGTCTGCCCTGGCTTTATTGATTTAAATATAAGCCTCCGTGAGCCAGGCTTTGAACATAAGGCCACGATTGCTAGTGAGACTAAAGCTGCTATTTCGGCTGGCTTTACGTCTGTTTGTTGTTCGCCCGATACTTATCCAGTTTTAGATACCTCTGCGGTAGCGCAGTTAATTATAGATAAAGCGACGTCGGCAGCTTACGCAAAGGTGCACCCGATGGGAGCGCTAACGGTGGGATTAAAAGGTGAAGCATTGAGTGAAATGTTTGCCCTTAAAAAAACTGGTTGCATAGCCGTCAGCCAAGCACCTAACAATAACATCAGTCCGCGTACCTTGCGGTTGGCCTTGCAGTACGCCTCATCTTTTGACTTGTTGGTGGTGTTAAAACCGGAAGACGTTGGTATTAGGGATGAAGGCGTTGTTCATGAAGGCATTATCAGTTCAAGATTGGGTTTAAATGGGATACCCGTTTCGGCGGAAACAGTGGCTATTGCACAAGCGATAGCCCTTGCTGAGGAAACAAATTCTAGGGTTCATTTAACGGGCTTGTCAACGTTAAAAGGCGTTGCTATGTTGGCTCGAGCACAATATGACGGCATAACTATCACTGCGGATGTGCACGCGTACCAGCTTCATCTGACTGAGCTAGACGTGGGTTCATTTGATGCCAATTACCATGTTTCTCCACCGCTAAGGACAGGAGAGGCAAGAGATGCGCTGATCGCAGGTGTTGCGCAGGGTGTTATTCAAGTTAGTTCGGGGCACCGTCCGCATGAACCGCAAGCGAAGCAAGCGCCATTTACATCGACGGAAGAAGGTATTTCAAGTTTAGAAACGACCTTGCCGTTAATGGCTGATTTAGTGGCGAGTAATGTACTGGACTGGAAACAGCTAGTGAATAGCTTGTCCACGGCCCCAGCAGAAATATTAGGGTTAGATTTAGGCTGCCTAACAACGGGCTTTGCTGCGGATGTGATCATTTTCGACCCACAAGCCAGTTGGGTTGTGAATAATAATAACTGGCTAAGTAGTGGCAAAAACACCCCTTTTTGGGGTCAGCAGATGACAGGCCAAGTGACGCATACGTTGGTTAATGGCGAATTGGTTTTCGAACGATAATGCAACAAAATACTCGAAATACCATCTTCATTGAAGATGCAGAAATTTTAGCGCAACATGCTTTTGCAGCAGGACAATTTATTTTGCGGGTTGATGCGCCGAAATGCGCCGCTTCAGCAAAGCCGGGGCAGTTTGCGCATATTCAGTGCGACCCTCAACGCCTGATGCGCCGACCTTTATCTATCATGCGTATGTCCAAGGACGAGGGGTGGGTTGAGTTTTTATACAAAACGGTGGGTGAAGGCACGGCGTTATTGGCGCATAGAAAGGTGGGCGAAAGCGTGAGTGTTATGGGCCCTATTGGGCGCCCATTTGAATTACGTAAAGATAAACCAAACGCGTTATTATTGGGCGGAGGCGTGGGAATACCCCCGATGATGTGTTTATCTGAAGAGATTAAAAACAATCATTCCGCTATTAATCCACTTGTATTGATGGGTTCTGAAGTGCCCTTTCCATTCGAAAAAAAAGGGTCAAAATTAATCGTTGATGGTATTGATCAAAGCGTTAGTGATAGCCTGCCTTTACTCGAAGAATGGAATATCCCCAGTCGTTTAGCGAGCTTGCAAGGTTACGATGGCGTGTATGAAGGCTATATTACAGATCTTGCGCGTGATTGGCTAAATGCCTTGAGTGACGAAGAAAGACAACAAGTGGCGATATATTCTTGTGGTCCAACACCGATGCTTAAGGCGGTAGCTTCGTTAGCTAAAGAGTTTGGTGTACCTTGTCAGGTGTCGCTTGAAGAATACATGGCTTGCGCTGTAGGCGGTTGTGCGGGTTGCGTGGTTAAAGTAACGACGGATGAAGGACAGGCGATGAAGCGGGTGTGTGTGGATGGCCCCGTGTTTGAAGCAAATACAGTATTCGCTTAACGTGAAGCTACTTTGGTTGGGCTTACTCATTGGCTACAGTGGCTTTATTTATTATTTATCAGATCAATCTTCACTACCAACCCCTACGCTCTTTGCTCACCAAGATAAGCTGTTTCATGCTACGGCGTATGGCATTCTTGGCTTCTTTGCTATTGGCTACTTCAGCCGAGTGCTCACTAAATACCGGCTCGCATTGATCGTAGCGTTTGTTTTTTCTGCTATGTATGGCGCTAGTGACGAGTGGCACCAGTCGTTTGTAGAGGGGCGTGAGGCAGATGTTTATGATTGGCTTGCAGATATGTTCGGTGCAGCCCTGTTGTTGTTAGTTGCGAATAAGTTTCGGCTTTTTAAAGGTAAAAAAAAGTAGTCCGAGAGTGTATAAAGCAAGGGCGCTAAATAATACTAGAAGAATTTCGGCCATCGTAATGCCAGCCGCGATAGTAGGGGTGTAGCCACACGTGGTTTCCACTTTAAAAAGATAGGGGAGCCATWTATCAACTGCAAACCAATTCGGCAAGCCAGTGTCAAAATTGCAGCTYCCCATAATAAASCCTCGTTCRGTYCCTAGTAGTTGCCARGAGCGCTCTATTAACGCCAAAAAGCAAAACAATACAGAGATTAAAAGTACGATAYRTATGRGCTTRGTTTTKGGTAGGGCTAAGCCAGTTATTGATAATAACCAAATAACAGCAAGCCATAGTCTTACGTGAATGCAAACGACGCATGGGGCATAGTCTAAAGCATATTGGTAGTAAAGAGCGGTGAGCTCCAATAAGGTGCTAATGATTAATAAAAATAACCAAACAGAAGGCTTATTACTATCTACGCGTAAAACAGTCATATCAATATAGAAATAGGATAATGGTTGTTGATGGCTAGAGTAACATTATTTTTTCCATACACTTTGTTGAGTCGCTAAGTATAGCGATTCAACTTTTTTCCTTGCCCATGGCGTTTTACGTAAAAATTTCAGGCTAGATTTAACCGAGGGGTCGCTGGTAAAACAACGGATATTAATTTGCTGGCCTAAGCGTTCCCAGCCGTAATGCTCTACTAGACTTGTAACAATGGTTTCTAGCGTTAGGCCGTGCAATGGATCTTTGTTATTTATTGGTATCGTCATTCGAGTGAATTTTAGTATAGGTTGGAGTAATAATACGTGGGTTTATTCAATTGACTCAAGTTTATCTTGAAGGGCTAACCAATTTTCTTCAGTTTGCTCAAGCTGATTGTCGACCGACTGCTTTTCTTTAATAACGATTGTTAATTTTTCTTTTTGGTCGACGTTGTATAAATCACTCTCTGCGAGTTTTAATTCAAGCGCTTGCTGTTTTGCATACAGATTATCAAGTTGTTTTTCAGCTTTTCTCAAAGCATCGCGTAAGGGTTTTTGTTGTTGCCTTTTCTTGGCTTCTAATTGTTTTCTGTCGTTGTTAGAACGTTTGGTATCTGAACTTGAGGAGCTACTGTCTATAGCCTTGGCTTGGTTTTTGATCCACACCGCGTAATCGTCTAGGTCACCATCAAACGGTGTGAGTTTACCATTTGCAACTAATAAGAATTGATCGGTAATGGTGCGTAATAAGTGTCGGTCGTGGGAAACAATAATCATTGCGCCGCTGAAGTCTTGCAGCGCGCTACTAAGAGCGTGACGCATGTCTATATCCAAGTGATTAGTTGGCTCATCAAGCAGTAGTAAATTGGGCTTTTGATAGACCAAGATGGCGAGCGCTAAGCGGGCTTTTTCACCGCCCGAGAACGGCGCTACAGTGTCTAATGCTTTGTCGCCATGAAAACCGAAGCCACCTAGAAAGTTTCTTACATCACGTTCGGTTGCTTTTTTATTGAGGCGTTGAATATGCAGCAATGGAGATG
>NVSW01000002.1 GCA_002401365.1 Piscirickettsiaceae bacterium
GCTTGTTCGGACGCTGTAACGGCCTCTTTTTCGGTTTTTTCCAGTTCTGTTCTGACGTTTTCTATCGAGTTTGAAATTTCTGAGGTGGCAGTGACGTGCTCTTGAATTATGTTTTGAATTTCACGTGCCTGATCCTCGGATGACGATGCTTGTTGGTTAATGGTTTGCAAGGTTGAGCCGATGAGTTCAGTCTTTTCGACCACATCATCAACATTAATGACCAACTGCTCCATGGTGTTAACGGCCGACCCTGTTTCTCCACGGATTTCGCTCAGCATTTTGGCAATATCGCTGGTGGCAGCGGCTGTTTTATTGGCTAATTCTCGCACTTCATCGGCGACTACGGCGAAGCCTCGGCCGTGTTCTCCAGCTCTAGCGGCTTCAATTGCCGCATTTAAAGCGAGTAAGTTGGTTTGTTCTGCAACACTGTTAATGACGTCGGTGATCGATTGTATTTGTTCAGATTTTGATTTTAGATTATTAATAGATTTTGATGTCTCTTGAACCTGTTCGTTGACACCATGGATGGTTTTGATTGCCTTGTTAATGGCCGTTTGACCTTCAACACAAGAGGCGTGAGTACTGGCGGCCGCTTCAACAGCTTGTGTTAACGATTCAGCAACTTGGGATGTAGATTGTGACATTTCTTCAGCTGCACTGGCAATTTGGATTGATTGCTTGGCTTGGCTTTGAATAGTAATGTTTAAGCCATCGACAAAACTCGATACTTCAGCAGAACCAATGGCTATAGTATTGCCACTATTGCCCAAGCGTTTTGCGCGTTGGTAAAAGTCGTCAACGTACTTTCTAATTGCGCTGTAGAGGCCAACTAATAAAGTATTGTTATCGATGATTTTTTCTTGGTCTTTGGGGACTTGTTTATTATTAGTTAAACAATAGGCGATAATGCCCATGGATTTAAATGTCGGTCTTAAGAATAAAAAGTATAAAACCACCAGCGTCGCAATAACCGATACCGCGGCCGTAATTACAGCAGTTATCATATGATTCATATGGTCGGGTGTTAAATAGCCGATGGCTAACCCGCTACCAATGCCGATAACTAGGCAGATCCCCAGTAGAGGTAATAAAGTTTTTATTGAGTATTCACCGTTCATAACGTCTTCTCGTAGGGTATTTGTTTCATTAGGTTGTTGATTATTAGTTAATGATTAACGACAAATTTGTATTTTCTTTAACGGTAAGTGTAGAAGAAACTTTAATCATTTGTGGAAACAGACGTTTTTTTTGCTGTTGTTTGATTGCCCAGCTTACGTGTTCACAAATGATCGGGTCAGAGTGTTGTGATTTTTGTTTTAAGTGAAGCAAAATTTGTCGAGCAAAAGGTGCATTGCCTAGTGCAACGGCAATATTTCGAATCCAGCTAGAGTAACCAATTCGTCGTATGGCAGAGCCTTCTGTTTTTTGTAGGAACTCTGCTTCAGTCCAGTTGAACAATTCAATTAATGTGGCTGTATCTAGTTGCTGACGAGCTAAAAAATCGTGCTCGTCCGTTATTTGTGCAAAACGGTTCCATGGGCATACTTGCTGGCAATCATCACAGCCATATATATGGTTACCCATTAATGGGCGTAGCGCTTCTGGAATGCTTCCTTTTAGCTCTATGGTCAAGTAAGAAATACAACGCCTTGCGTCGACGGTATAGGGGGCGATAATGGCTTGAGTTGGGCAGATATCAATACAATCGGTACAGTTGCCACAGTGGTTCTCAGAAATCTGGTCTATAGGTAGTGGAATATCAGTATATAACTCACCTAAAAAAAACCAAGAGCCTGCTTGTTTGTTTAAAACGTTGCTGTGTTTTCCTATCCAGCCAAGTCCGGCTTTTTCTGCGAGAGCTTTCTCCATTACTGGTGCGCTGTCGACGAAAGCACGGTAACCAAAATGGCCAATATGTTGTTCGATAAAGGTTGCTAGTTTTTGCAGCTTTTTTCGAATAACTTTGTGATAATCACGGCCAAGTGCATAACGTGAAATATAGGCTTGAGCAGGATCGGCCATCAATTGATTGGTTTGCTGCATCGGTTCAGGTAGGTAATCCATACGGCAGGAGATAACGCGCAGAGTACCAGGGATAAGTTCATTGGGTCGTGTTCGCTTGCTACCATGTTTTTGCATGTATGACATGTCACCGTGATAGCCCAAATTAAGCCAGCGGTTAAGTTGTTGTTCGGCCTCTGATAGTTCCGTGTCGGTAATGCCAACCTGCTGGAAGCCCAATGTTTTTCCATAGGCTTTTATATCTTGGGCTAATTGCCAGAAGTCGGTGTCGTTTGTGTTCATCTGCGGTAGGATACCCGAAAAAAGAAGCAACATTTATTTTCAACGCCTATAGGTGTCTTATGGTTAGTGTTCAACAACAAGACGTAGATATTTTATCATTTGAAAAAATGCAAAAAATGTTACTGCCTCGTGATAAATTCTCTCATAAAGGTGATTTTGGCCATGTGCTTTTGGTGGGTGGTAATTTAGGCTATATGGGGGCTGTCTGTTTGGCTGCAGAAGCCTCTTTACGAGTAGGGAGCGGTCTTGTTAGCGTTGCTACGCGCGCAGAACATGCCTCGTTAGTGACGCTTAATCGACTGGAATTGATGTGTCGAGGGGTAAGTAATCAAATTGAACTTAAACGACTTTCTGAGCGCTGTAACGTTATTGGAGTTGGTCCAGGGTTGGGGGAATCTGACTGGTCGCATCGGATGTTTGAGGGGGTTCTTGGATTAAAAAAAGCGACAGTCGTTGATGCTGACGGGCTGAACTTACTGGCAAAAGAGGCACGAAAAAACGACTGTTGGGTATTAACGCCTCATCCCGCTGAGGCAGCACGTTTACTAGACTGTAGCACTGCAGATATTCAAGCAAACAGGGTAGCATCTATAAAGCAATTGCAGCAGCAGTACGGTGGTGTGATTGTTTTAAAAGGTGCTGGAACTTTAATACACGCCGGTAATAATGTTTTTATATGCCAAGCAGGAAACCCAGGGATGGCATCTGGTGGTATGGGCGATGTTTTAACGGGTATTATTACAGGCTTGATAGCGCAAGGGCTTGGCTTGTTAGAGTCGGTAAAATTGGCTGTGTTGATTCATGCAACGGCGGGTGACCGTGCTGCATTAGCGGGTGAAAGGGGGCTGTTGGCCAGTGACCTAATGCCGCATATACGAGAGCTAGTGAATGAAAATTGAAAACGAATTGGAGATGCTGCAGGCAGGAGCAGTGTTTGCGAAAGGGCTGCGACCCGGGTTGTTAATTTTTCTAATTGGCGATCTGGGTGCAGGTAAAACGACGTTTGTTAGAGGTGTGCTACGAGCTTTGGGGCATGTTGGTGCGGTTAAAAGCCCAACCTACAATATTGTCGAGCCGTATGAATTGGACAATCAGCTATTTTATCATTTTGATTTGTACCGAGTTAGTGATGCGGAAGAATTAGAATATATGGGTATCAGAGATTATTTGCGGACAGATACTATTTCATTTGTAGAGTGGCCTGATAAGGGGGAGGGCATCTTGCCTGTTGCCGATGTTGTTATTAACTTTACAATAAATGGCACAAAAAGAGTGTTAGAAATGGTGGCTAAATGAGAAAAACTATTACAAAAATTGCTTGACATACATGTGCTTATGAAACTATTCTCGAAAAAATATTGAGATTTGTAAGAATTCGACCGTTTTATTTAAATACGAATAATGAAAATAATGATGAATTCTATAAATAAGCAATTGTTTTGTCTGCTTGCCTGGTTGTTGGTGTTGAGTTGCCAAGCTGTTGCTGCGAATAATGATTTATCTGTAAATTCACTTCGATTTTGGACAGCGCCGGATCACACCCGGCTTGTATTTGGTGTTTCTTCCCCGATTAAGCATAAAATTTTTACCCTCGATAACCCGCCGCGGTTAGTGCTAGATCTTAAAGGTGCAACGTTTAACGGTAAACTTCCTGATTTTGCTAAGCATCAGCTCGTCAGCTTGATTAGAGAAGGTGTGCGCGACAACAAAGATCTTCGTATCGTGTTGGACCTGAAAAAGCGTGTGATACCTAAAAGCTTTCTATTAAAGCCAAATAAAAGTTATGGTCACCGTTTGGTCGTTGATTTATACCCAGAAAAATCGCGCATATCACAAAAACCTAAGGTCGTTAAGCGGGCAAGCTCTGGTGTGGGACATAAAAAATGGGTGATTGCCATTGATGCGGGGCATGGGGGGGAAGACCCAGGTGCGAAAGGGTATAAAGGAACACGCGAAAAAGATGTGGTCTTAGCAATCGCTAGAAAATTAGCGGTTAAAATAAATCAGCAGCATAATATGAAAGCCTATATGGTACGTTCGGGTGATTATTACATCGGCTTAAGGCAGCGAATGGAAAAGGCTCGCCAAGCACGCGCTGATTTGTTTATTTCTATTCATGCCGATGCCTTTAGAGATCAACGGGCGCATGGTTCATCGGTTTACGTGCTATCCAACCGAGGTGCCAGTAGTGAGGCTGCTCGGTGGTTGGCTGATAGTGAAAATGCCGCCGATTTGGTTGGCGGTGTTAGCCTTGATGATAAAGATGATATGTTGGCATCTGTGCTATTGGATTTGTCGCAAAACGCCACCAAAGATGCCAGTGTAACAGTTGCAGATCAGATATTAAGAAACTTGAAGGGCGTAACGCGTGCGCATAAAAAGTACGTTCAACGTGCTGGTTTTGTGGTGTTGAAATCACCAGATATTCCGTCGGTATTAATTGAAACGGCGTTTATATCTAACCGAAGTGAAGAGGCTAAGTTAAGGAGTCCGGCGCATCAAACAAAACTTGCAACGGCCATTTTAAAAGGGGTCAAGAACTATTTTGCCCAACAAGCTCGGCCATCTTCTCAGTTTGCTGATAGCCAATACAAGATTAGGAGAGGGGATACGTTGTCAGCTATCGCTCAACGCTATCGCGTACCGTTAGCTCAACTCAAAAGAATTAATGCGATGAAAAGCAACCGCATTCGAATTGGTCAGGTGATTAAGATTCCAAGCTAGTTGTTTGTTTTCAGCTGAAGTTAGTGGCTCAATTCCGATACAATACATCATGTGTCGAGAAGCCTTATGTCAATAAAACTGTTACCACCACAATTGATCAACCAAATTGCCGCTGGTGAGGTGATAGAGCGCCCAGCATCTGCCGTTAAAGAGCTAATTGAGAATGCTTTGGATGCCGGTGCGGCGATGATAAGGGTTGAAATTGAAGACGGCGGTGCACGTTTGATCAAAGTTTGTGATGACGGTGCTGGTATCATTAAAAAAGAGCTTTCGCTGGCGCTGTCACGCCATGCAACCAGTAAAATTGCTTCATTGAATGATTTAGAGTCAGTGATGAGTTTTGGTTTTCGAGGTGAGGCTTTGCCAAGCATGAGTTCGGTGTCGCGACTGATGATAACCACCCGTGTGGCGGATGAAACAATAGCTTGGAGCGTGCGCGCCGATGGTACAGAGGTAGAGCTGGAACCTACGCCGGCTGCTCATCCGCTAGGGACAACTGTCGAGTTGCGAGAACTTTTTTATAACACGCCGGCGAGACGAAAATTTCTTAAAACAGATAAAACCGAGTTTAGCCATATCGAAACTGTTGTTAAACGGATGGCGTTGAGCCGTTTTGATGTGGGTTTTAGCCTTAAGCACAATCAGCGTCAGACCCTTAATTTAAAGCCAGCAAATAATAAACAAGATAAGGATCAGCGCGTTGCTCTATTGTGTGGCGTAGGGTTTATCGAGAATTCGCTAGATGTAAATATAGCAGCCGGGGATCTGGCATTACAGGGCTGGATTGGTTTGCCGACCCATTCTAGGTCACAAGCTGATATGCAGTTTTTTTATGTTAATGGTCGTTTAATACGCGACAAACTTATTAACCACGCAATTAGAATGGCTTATCAAGATGTATTATTTCATGGTCGTCACCCTGTGTATGTCTTATATTTAACGATCGATCCAAGGCTAGTGGATGTGAATGCTCACCCAGCAAAACTAGAGGTGCGATTCCGTGAAAGTCGGGCAGTACACGATTTTGTGTATCGACGAATAAAACAACTGTTGGCAGATGTTAGACCAAGTGACCATTTTTCTGAAGTGCCGGCTTTAGCGTCTACTGTGAGAAATACGGCGCACTACCAAGAGATGGAACAATCTGCTATGCCAATGTCTATAGCTGAACCTGTACGGCATTATGCTTCACATGGCGATTATTCGCCGCGCCAACGTGCGCAAAATTCGACAGCTGAGCAAGCATTGCACCCTATGGGCTATGCTATTGCTCACTTGCATAATACCTACATTCTGGCAGAGTCAACGAACGGTTTGGTGCTAGTCGACGCGCACGCAGCACATGAACGTATTGTGTACGAGACGTTAAAACAACAATATGATATGGGCAACTTGGCTGCACAACCGTTGCTTATTCCACAAAAAATGCACGTGTCAGCGGATGAAATGGCGACTTTTGAGCAGCATCAAACCTTTTTTTCTGAACTAGGTGTTGAATTAAGTGCGGCGGGTCCTGACTCATTATTGATTCGCTCTATACCTGTTTTGTTAGCAACCGATGGCGCCGAAAAGTTAGTGCGTGAATTATTACAGGATGTTGCCGCAACCGGTGAAAGCTCAACCGTGAAAGAGGCATGTTACACCGTATTGGGTAATATGGCGTGCCACGGGTCTGTGCGCGCAAACCGGCGTTTAACAGAAATGGAAATGAATGGCTTGTTACGTGATATGGAGAAAACGCAAAACAGCGGCCAGTGTAACCATGGGCGGCCCACTTGGGTGCTATTGGATGCGAAACAGCTGGATGCGTTATTTTTACGCGGTCAATAGTTTGATAACGGATGGCTAAACCCAAGGTAATTTTATTAATGGGGCCGACAGCGTCTGGTAAAACGCAGTTAGCTATTGATGTGGCAAAAGAAATTAACGGTGAAATTATTAGTGTGGATTCTGCGCTGGTTTTTCGTGGCATGGATATCGGCACTGCGAAACCTGATATGGATGAAAGGGCGGGTATAAAGCACCACCTTATCGATATTATTGATCCTTCACAGCGTTTTTCTGCAGGGCGGTTTGCCGACCAAGCTAACATGTTGATCAGTGAGATAACGCAACGTGGGAAAGCGGTTATTCTAGTAGGCGGCACCATGCTGTACTTTCATGTGTTGCTTGAAGGTATTGCAGAATTGCCTGCCGCTAATGAAGCTGTTAGGAAAGAGATTGATGAGCTTGCACAACTACGAGGTTGGGCGTATGTGCATAAGCAACTGCAAGAAGTAGATGCAGTGGCGGCAGTAAGAATTCACCCAAATGACCCGCAGCGAATTCAACGAGCGCTTGAGATATATAAAGTGTCAGGGCGAAATCAATCGGAGTGGCTGGAATCGCAAAAAACCGTTGACTTGTCGTTTGTGCCGCTAAAGTTTTCTATTGCACCGGTCGAGCGACAAATTCTACATAATAAGATTGAACAGCGGTTTAATCTGATGCTTGAGCAAGGTTTTGAGGAAGAGGTGTGCGCGTTGTTTAAGAGGCAGGACTTGCACATGGATTTGCCAGCAATCAGAGCGGTAGGTTATCGACAGATGTGGGCGTATTTAAGTGGGGAATATAGCGTTAATACAATGCGTGAGAAAGCAATTATTGCCACCCGTCAGTTAGCAAAGAGGCAATTCACTTGGCTACGGCGGCAAACCAATGTAACCGGTTTGGAAACGGGTGATAAAGCTGCATTGACGAGCATATTGGCCCTTTTTAATCAAAGGGCTGAAATAAATAATCGTCCGTTGCAAAAATAAAGGGACTTTTCATTAAAAATTATCGTCACTGGCCTTGAAATTAACGTAAAAGTCACCATTTAACGTGTTCCGCAAGATACAATTGAGCAGATATGGCGTGTTATTGCCGCCGTGAATGTGAATACTTAGGAATGAATTGAGTTATTTGGTAAGTTTATACGTGCTGGGTAGGTCTTAATCAACAATAAAAAGGAGCAAGGTATGTCAAAAGTGAATAACTTACAAGACGGGTTTTTAAATACATTAAGAAAAGAACACGTGCCTGTCGCTATATTTCTAGTTAACGGAATAAAGTTACAAGGTCAAATCGAGTCTTTTGATCAATATGTTGTGATCCTTAAAAATGCGATTAACCAAATGGTATATAAACATGCCATTTCAACTATTGTACCTGCCCGCTCTGTTCAAACACCACGAGCTGATGAGCAGTAAAAGGACCTAATCGTATTGTTGTATTTCAGTTGCCGCCTTAATTAATGGAGTTATTTGATCGCCCGGCGTTTGGCGAACGGGCAGTTATTGTCTACCTATCTATTAATGGCGGCTTTTCAGATGACGACTTAGAAGAGTTTAAACAACTTGTTATTTCAGCTGACGTTGAACCGTTAGTGACTGTTTCAGGCTCAAGGCGTGCACCTGATAAACGCTATTTCGTGGGCAAGGGAAAACTAGAGGAACTACAGCAGGTGCTGTTGGAAAGTTGTGCCGATGTGGTGCTTTTTAACCATATGTTAAGCCCTAGTCAACAACGTAACCTTGAAGAAGTGTTGCAGGTTAGGGTGCTGGATAGAACCAGTTTGATTTTAGATATTTTTGCTCAACGTGCACAGTCATTTGAGGGCAAACTACAAGTTGAGTTGGCACAGTTGCAGCATTTATCAACTCGGCTCGTTAGAGGCTGGACGCACTTGGAAAGACAAAAGGGTGGCATTGGTTTGCGTGGCCCGGGTGAAACTCAGCTCGAAACAGATAGGCGGTTGATCGGCCAACGTATCCGCCAAATCAAATCACGGTTGGCAAAAGTGAGTAAACAACGAGATCAGGGGCGACGTAGTCGTCAACGTGCAGATGTACCAACGGTATCTTTGGTTGGCTATACCAATGCTGGAAAATCCACCTTGTTCAATCAGCTGACGGGGGCTGAGATTTATGTTGCTGACCAGCTTTTCGCAACACTTGACCCAACATTACGGCAGATAAAACTACCTGATTACGGAGAGCTGGTTATTGCCGATACCGTGGGGTTTATTCAAGACTTGCCGCATGAGCTGGTAGTGGCGTTTCGGTCTACCTTACAAGAAACTATTGAGGCTGATTTATTATTGCATGTGGTTGATGCTAGTAGCCCTAATCGACATGAACATATTCGAGAAGTGAATGCGGTATTGAAAGAAATTGGTGCGGATAAAACGCCACAACTGATGATTTATAACAAAATTGATAAGATGTCGGTCGTTGAGCCGCATATTGACAAAGGTGATGGTGGCCAAATTAAGTCTGTGTGGTTGTCGGCATTAAAGAAAAAAGGACTGAATCTTTTGTTAGACAGCTTGTCTACTCGGTGTCATGGTGATGACACGCGGGTAGAAATTATATTAAAGCCACATCAGGCAAAATTACGGGCGCAGCTGTTTGAGGTGGCTCAAGTTATAAAAGAAAACAATAGAGAAGATGGCTGTTGGGTCATTGATATAAATATTCCTAATAAATATAAATATTTATTAGCTGGGGTAGGTTGAGCTTAATATTGGAAAATGCACATTAAATAATGTGATAACTTCTTGCCTGTATAAGCTTAGAGCCCTAAAATTACAAGTTGGAACAAACAAAATATTTAATATAGAGGTTTATTATGTCTTGGGACGAATCAGATAATGACAAAGATAAGAAAAAGGATCCGTGGAGCGGGCGTAAAAAAGATCAGGCGCCACCTGATCTTGATGAAGTAATTCGTTCTATGCAGGATAAATTGAGCGCGCTTTTTGGCGGCGGACCAAAAAATCCAAAAACATCAGGGAATGGTCAGTCATCCAGTTCAGTACCATCTGGCCCGAACATCGTCATAATTCTTGTTGTTGCTGCCTTGGTTTGGCTGGCAACCGGTATTTATATTGTTGATGAGGGTAATAGAGGTGTGATTTTAAGGTTTGGTAAATACCACGAAACGACGTTGCCTGGCCCACATTGGCGTTTTCCGAAACCTATCGACAACGCGTTAATTATTAATGTCGATCAGCAACGGTTTATTGAGGTGGGTTATCGTTCAGGTGCTAATCAACAAGCTATTAGCGCTGTTAGGAAGGAAGCACTTATGTTAACCGAAGATGAAAACATCATTGATGTGCGATTGGCGGTTCAGTATAAGGTTAAAGATGCACAAGATTATATATTTAATGTGCGAGCACCAGAAGTCACGCTAAAGCAATCTACTGAAAGCGCATTAAGAGCCGTTATAGGTAAAAGTAAAATGGACTTTGTGCTAACTGAAGGGCGTAGTGAAGTGGTTGCGAAGGTTGAAATAGAGCTTCAAGCTATGTTAGACGCTTACGGCACGGGTTTGATTGTCTCATCTGTAAACTTGGTGGAAGCACAGCCTCCAGAGGAAGTTCAAGGTGCATTTTCTGATGCCATCAAGGCGCGTGAAGATGAGCAGCGCTATATCAATGAAGCGGAAGCATATTCTAACGAAGTGATACCAAAGGCGCGTGGCGCCGCGTCAAGAATTGTGCAAGAAGCAGAAGCGTATGAGCAACGTGTTATTTCTGAAGCACTAGGTGACGCGTCTCGTTTCAGTCAATTACTAGTGCAATATGAAGCAGCGCCGGAAGTGACGCGCAAACGACTTTACTTAGAAACCATGGAAGATGTACTGGGTAACTCAAGAAAGGTGATTATGGATGTTAAAGGTGGGAATAGTTTAATGTATTTGCCTATCGATAAGTTGATGGAGTCCTCGGCAGCAAGTCCTGTGCAAAACCGCTTTATTACACCACCAGAAAAAACCACAGCTGCTAATACTGGACGAGATGGCAGTTATAGAGATAGAACAGTGAGAGGAAGATGATGAGAATTAATCCAGTTATTATTTTTGGGCTATTAGGTATCCTGTTTGTTGGAGCCAATAGTGTCTTTACTGTTGACCAGCGCGAAAAGGTTATTGTGTTTCGCTTGGGTGAAATTGTTAGGACAGATCTTACGCCGGGATTACATTTTAAATTTCCGTTTATCAATAATGTTCGAAAATACGATGGTCGTATTCAAACGTTGGATTCAAGGCCGGAACGTTTCCTAACATCAGAAAAGAAAAACGTTATTGTTGATACATTTGTAAAATGGAAGATTACTAACGTTGATAATTTTTATCGAGCTGTTGGTGGTGATCCTCGTCAAGTTGATACACGATTAAACCAATACGTCAAAGAGGGCATGAGAGCAGCGTTTAGTAAACAAACTATTTCAGAGTTGATATCAGTTGGCCGGGATAAGATTCGTGCGGGGCTCGTTAAAGATATGGATGTGTTGGGAAAAGCACTGGGTATTGATATTGTTGATGTGCGGATTAAACGAATTGACCTGCCTGATGAGGTGAGCGCGTCTGTATATAGACGAATGGAATCTGAGCGTGAGAGAGTTGCGCGTGACTTTAGGTCTAGGGGTAAAGAGGCGGCTGAAAGAATTAAAGCGAATGCGGATAAGCAAGGCGAAATTACGTTAGCGACGGCCTATAAAGAATCTCAAGAGTTACGTGGTAAAGGGGATGCTCTAGCTGCAAAAACTTACGCGACTGCTTACAATAAAAACAAAGAGTTTTTTGCTTTTTACCGTAGTTTAGACGCGTATCGTAAAAGTATGGGTTCGGGCAATGACCTGATTGTGCTTGAACCAACGTCTGACTTTTTTAAATATTTTAATAAACCATAAGATTTAATAAAGTAATTTGATTGGTGGGATTTAAGCATGGCTTGGCAAGAACTGTTTGCAGCAATTGCATTGGTACTGGTCCTAGAGGGGATCATTCCCTTTTTGAGCCCAGTGTCATTACGCAAAACCTATCAACGTTTAGTAGAAATGAATGACCAAACGATTAGAATTTCGGGTCTCGTTAGTATGATTGCCGGCGTATTGTTGTTAACGTTGGTGCGGTAAGGTTGAGTAGCTTGATGGCAAATAAAAATAATTGGATGTTACCTGAAGGGATCGAAGAATTACTTCCAGAGAATGCTGCCCGTTTAGAAAAAATGCGCCGTGAACTGTTGGATTTATTCAGTTCATGGGGTTATCAATATGTTATTCCACCATTAGTTGAATACTTGGACTCGTTACTAACCGGCACGGGGCCAGAAATTGACCTGCAAACATTCAAAGTAACAGACCAAATTAGCGGTAGAACGTTGGGTATTCGAGCTGATATGACACCGCAAGTAGCTCGTATAGCCGTACATCAAATACGTTCAAAAGCGCCTACCAGATTATGTTACCTAGGTTCCGTTTTACAAGCTCGGGGTGCGAAAATAGAGAAATCGCGAAGCCCTATTCAGGTTGGTGCTGAGTTGTATGGCAGCCGTCATATTAAAAGTGATGTCGAAGTTATCCAGCTAATGCTGGAGGTGCTCGCTGTTGCAGGCCTTCAGAATGTCCACCTTGATTTGGGTCACGTTGGTATCTTTAGAGGCTTGAGTAAACAATCAGGCCTGAGTGAGCAGCAAGAAGCAGATCTTTTTGACGTCTTGCAACGCAAGTCTACAGATGAAGTAGAAGCGTTATTACAAACATTCGATTGTGAGAAACAGTGGGTTGAGGTGTTTCAAAAACTGTTGCTGCTAAATGGTGATATTAGCGTGTTGGAAGAAGCAAAGAAGAGCCTTTCGATTGCCGGTGAAGCAGTACAAAAAGCAATATCTGAGTTACAAGACGTTGCCAACATAATGCAGGCTTTTTATCCATCGCTACCCTTGTATTTTGATTTGGCAGAGTTGCGTTGTTATCAATATCAAACAGGCATAGTGTTTGCTGCGTTCGTGCCTGGTTTTGGCTCTGAAGTAGCAAGGGGCGGGCGTTATGATGCAATGGCAGAGGAGTTTGGCTGTGCCCAACCTGCCACGGGCTTTAGTGCAGATATAAAAGTACTGGCTCGTTTGAGTGCAGATAGAAAAGCTGAAGCGTTGGCCGTTATTCTGGCGCCAAATGATTCAGATCCAGAATTGTACGAGACGATTCGTGATTTAAGAGCAAGCGGGAAAGCGGTCGTTCAACAGTTGCCTGATTCGAATGCAGAGCCAAGTTATACTAGTAAGTTATGCAAACATGATGGGCGTTGGGTGGTTCGTTAACGTTGTTAGGTACGCATTAAACGCTCGTTATAAATAAATTTAATACAATTCAATTGAGATAATAATGGGAAAGAACGTGGTCGTCATTGGCACCCAGTGGGGTGACGAAGGCAAAGGAAAATTGGTCGATTTATTAACTGATAATGTTGCCGCAGTTGTGCGTTTCCAAGGTGGGCACAATGCCGGACATACATTGGTTATTGGTGATAAAAAAACAGTGTTACACCTGATCCCCTCAGGTATTTTGCGTGAAAATGTGCAGTGTTTAATTGGTAATGGTGTTGTTCTTTCACCTGAGGCATTGCTCGAAGAAATGGCGGTTTTAACCGCAGCTGGTGTCAACTTAGACGGTCGTTTGAAAATTAGTGAGGCGTGCCCACTAATATTGCCAGTGCATATTGGGCTTGACCAAGCGCGTGAAGTGGCAAGAGGTAATAAAGCAATTGGTACAACAGGGCGGGGCATTGGCCCAGCGTATGAAGATAAAGTAGCAAGGCGTGGGGTACGTGCGGGTGATTTGTTAACCCCAGATGTGTTTGCCACAAAACTACAAGAGTTACTTGACTATCATAACTTTGTACTGAAAAATTACTTCAAGGCCGACACCTTTGAGTTTAGTAAAGTCTTCGATGATGTGATGGCGCAAGCGGATGTTATCAAGCCAATGTTAATTGACGTGGCTGATGCTCTGCATCAGTATGATGATGCTGGGAAAAATATATTATTTGAAGGCGCGCAGGGCGCCTTATTAGATATTGATCATGGTACTTACCCTTTTGTTACATCATCTAATACTACAGCGGGAAGTGCTGCGAGTGGTAGTGGCATGGGGCCGTGTGATATGGACTATATATTAGGTATTACTAAAGCCTACACAACACGAGTAGGCAGTGGGCCGTTTCCCACCGAGCTTGATGATGAAATTGGCCAGTACCTGGGAAAAAAAGGCCATGAGTTTGGTGCAACAACAGGTAGAGAACGACGTTGTGGTTGGTTTGATGCAGTATCACTGCGCCGTTCGGCTCGCTTGAATAGTTTGACGGGTATTTGCCTTACTAAACTCGATGTTATGGATGGTCTAAGTGAGGTGAAAATTTGTACCGCCTATAAACTCGATGGCAATATTATTGATGTTCCACCTATTGGCGCAGAAAATTACGCAAAATGTAAACCGGTATACGAAACGTTGAGTGGTTGGCAAGGAAAAACAGAAGGTTGTAAATCATTGGATGGATTTCCTAGAGGTGCGCTGGCCTATATTAAGCGCTTAGAAGAGTTGGTTGGAGTGCCAATTGATATTGTTTCCACAGGCCCTGAACGCTCAGAAACTATTGTTCTTAAAGACCCATTTGCTTATTAAATTTCGAGTAAATGACTTGCGCTTTCTATGTCAGCATGGGTATTGATATTGATAAAACTTTGGTTAAAGTCTGAGCAGTCAACACTGACAAAATTTTCATTTTCATACCATGTTATTAAACGTCTACCGCCACCTGTTAAGTAGTTAGCTAAACTATTTGTTAGGCTGGTTTCGATTATAACGAAGGTTGTCTGTGGTCTATGGCCATCAGTTGCCATCACGATGCTGGCGTTAGTTTCATTCATGCGTTCAATTAACCGTTGATATAGGCCGATCTTTAATAATGGACAATCGCAAGCGCTAATGAGTAGCCGTGTCGCCGATGTTGTGCTTAGGCCAGCGTGAATGCCCGCAAGTGGTCCTAAATTACCCGTTAAAATATCACTAACGAGTGGGAAACCAAATTGTTGGTACTCTTCAATATTGTTGTTAGTGCTGATTAAGATATCATTTGTAATAAAGGCTAGTTTTTCTAATGCATATTGAACCATTGGCTTGCCACTTAATGGTAACAAACCTTTATCTTGCCCTTGCATGCGCCGTGATAAACCGCCTGCCAAGACAAGTGCTGCTATTGATTTATTTTCGCAAGTCATAGTTAAAATGGTTAAAAAAGAAGCCTGTAAGTTAGCGGCTATTCATGTGTTATGCAAACAATTAGTTGCAAACTGTACTTATCAAGATTAGTCTTGTCAATTAAGAAAAAATAAAAATATACTAGTGTCTAAAAGTAAAAATACAAATAAAAATCATCAGCATAAAGCTATCGATGAACGCGAAGCTGATGTTATAAGCAAAAAGCAACTTCTTGCTTTTTTAATGGAGCAACAAGTGCCGCAAGATTGGCCTGCCATTATTGAGGGTTTAGGTGTTAACGACAAGCGAACGAAAAAAATATTGTCGAAGCATTTGGCGGGAATGCTGCATTCTGGTGAGTTGCTATTTAATAGAAAAGAGCAATATTGTTTAGTACAACAAAGCGACCTTGAAACAGGCATCGTCATCGGCCATGCTGATGGGTTTGGTTTTTTAAAGCGAGATGCTGGTGGTGACGATATGTTTATTCCACCACGCGAAATGCGCGCGTTATTAAATGGCGACCGTGTTGTTGCAAGCAAAGGGAAACTTAATCGACAGGGCAAAATTGAAGCACGTGTAGTTGAGGTGCTTGATAGAAAGGTTAAAACATTAGTCGGTCGCTTTTTTGATGTAATGGGTGTGTTTCATTTAGAAGCTGAAAATAAACGAATTTTTCAGCATATTTTTATCCCGCAAAATGCCACTTCGGGTGCTAAAGATGGCCAAATTGTGATGGTTGAAATAACACGTTACCCAACATCACGTACGCAAGCAATAGGTAAGGTAATTGAGGTGATGGGCGACCATATGGCACCTGGAATGGAAATAGATATGGCTATACGTTCTTATGACCTACCTTATGAATGGTCTCAGCAAGTACTGGATCAGGTACAAAGTTTCTCTGTAGACGTAACAGATGTCAATTTGTCTGACAGGACAGATGTGCGCAATTTGCCCTTTGTCACCATTGATGGAGCTGATGCACGAGATTTTGATGATGCTGTTTTTTGTAAAAAAACAGCAAATGGCTGGTTGCTGAGCGTTGCAATTGCAGATGTGGCTCATTATGTAGAAATGGGCAGCGCGATTGATAAAGAAGCTTATGAAAGAGGAAATTCAGTGTATTTCCCTGAAAAGGTTATACCGATGTTGCCTGAGGTTCTATCTAATGGACTTTGTAGCTTGAACCCACTGGTAGACCGTTTGTGCATGATTTGTGAAATGCACATTGATACCGCGGGGAAGGTAGTCGATACTAAATTTTATCAAGCAATTATGTATTCTCACGCACGTTTAACCTATGATGAGGTTGGTGATATTTTTAATGGTGTTGATGCTGCGTTGATTGAAAAACATAAGGCGTTAATTCCTCATTTAAACGAACTACATCGGCTATACCATGTGTTAAAGAAAGCAGCGGATGCTAGGGGTGCTCTTGAGTTTGATACGGTTGAAACACGTTTTGTATTTGATAAGTCGCGAAAAATCAAGTCAATAGAGCCGGTGGTTCGCCACGATGCGCACCGACTTATCGAGATGTGTATGGTTGCAGCAAACGCAGCGACAGCTAAATTTTTAGCTAAACACAAAATAGCTAATTTATTACGCGTACACGACGGCCCTAGTGTGGATCGCCTACTAAAATTAAGAAGCTTTCTTGCAGAACTTGGCTTAACGCTAGGTGGTGGGGAGGCTCCAAAGCCACAACACTATCGCGAATTAATTGAGAAAGTTAAAGACCGCCCTGATTCGCATTTAATAGAAACAGTGGCCTTGCGTTCGATGTCTCAAGCAATGTATAGCCCAGAAAAAAAAGGCCACTTTGGTTTGGCGTTGGATCTTTACGCGCATTTTACCTCACCCATTCGTCGTTACCCCGATTTACTAACGCACCGTGCTATTAAGCATATAGTCAAAGGGCTAAAGGTTGAAAAATTTAACTATTCTGAAGCGGATATGACGTTATTCGGTGAGCATTGTTCACAATGCAATCGTCGAGCTGATGAAGCAACACGGGACGTGGAAAGTTGGTTGAAGTGTGAATATATGGCGGACAAAGTTGGGCAAGACTTTTCTGGTGTCGTGTCCTCTGTTACTTCTTTCGGTTTATTTGTGGAATTGGATGAGATTTATATTGATGGATTAATTCACGTGACGGCCTTAGGTGATGACTACTACCATTTTGATGCTGCGAAGCACCGATTATTGGGTGAGCGAACGAATAGATCATTTAAGTTGGGTGACAAGCTTAAGGTTAAGTTGGTAAGGGTCAGTTTAGATGATAAAAAAATTGATTTGGCGTTATATGATTCATCGCCCAAAAAGAAACCTGCCTTGAAGCGGAGTAAAAGAAAAAGACGCTAATGGCTGAATTACTAACAATTTATGGTATTCATGCGGCTCAAGCGTTTTTTGAAAATGCTGCAAGTCGGGTTGTGAACGTTTGGTTTGACCGTCAGAGAGTAGATAATAAGCTTGTTCAATTGAAGGCGGCGCTTGGAGAACTGGGCTTGCCATACCAAGACGAGGACAAAAAGACCTTAGATAAATTAGCGAAAGGTGGTAACCATCAAGGTGTTGTTATTACAGCAAGGTTGCCCCAAGAGTTAGCAGAAGATGCGTTAAAAAAAGCCCTTAAGCAAACAAAAGGTAATGCCTTTTATCTGGTTTTGGATCAAGTAACCGACCCGCATAATCTAGGGGCTTGTTTAAGGACAGCGCTAGCCGCGGGTGTCCAGGGTGTTATTGTGCCGAAGGATAATGCCTGCAGAATTAATGCAACTGTGTGCAAGGTAGCCAGTGGAGCAGCAGAGTTATTGCCAGTTTATCGAGTCACAAATTTGAGTAGAACATTGAAATGGCTTAAAACAGTGGGTGTATGGCTAAGCGGCGCCGCTGGTGAAGCCGAGAAAAGTATATTTTCAGCAGAGCTGTCAGGCTCGGTTGCTATTGTGATGGGTGCAGAAGGCAAAGGATTGCGTAAATTGACGCAACAGCAATGTGACCAGTTGATTAAAATCCCAATGACAGCTAATACGGAAAGCTTAAACGTTTCCGTAGCAGCAGGTATTATTTTGTACGAAGTCGTCAGGCAAAATGGCATTGTGTCTATATAATATGCTACAAAACAAACTGCTAAATTAATCATGTCATCTATAACGTACACACTAAGAAAAGTAGATATTATCGAATTTAACGAGTACCACGCACGCATGAATGGTGTTTACGGTAAAAGCGTTACCCGGCACCAGATATTATGGCCTGCCGTTATTATTGTTGTGGCATTATTTATTGTGATGTCCTCAAAAGAGGCGCAGACAGGGGTGTATTTGTTAGTGGCGGCCTTTGTTTGGTCCATAGCGGTGCCTGCATGGTTAAAAAAAAGGTTTCATCAGCACGTGCTTGAACAACTTTCTGAAGAGGACTTGGAGCAAGCAACAGGGGACTATACACTTAAAATAACAGAGCAAGGATTGATGGAAGTAAAACCGTCAGGGGAATCATTGATTGGATGGGGTAGCATTTTGCGACTAGAGAGATCTAAACACCATGTGTATCTTTATATGAGTGATGATGCCGCGTTGATCATTCCAAAAGAAATGGTTAATGATGATGACGATTTCCAAGAATTTAATCTTGAACTGGTGTCTTCTCTTAAAAAGAACAAGGCTAAGGAAAGCTGACTTGCTTTAATTGCTTCTAAGCGGTAAAATCGCGCGTTCAAATTTGTATGTGTTAATAGCGCTACATTCCTTGCCTTACCACAACGGTGGAAGGCTGATAATCCATAAGGGGATAATATGAGACATTATGAAATAGTATTTTTGGTGCACCCAGATCAAAGTGCCCAAGTTCCAGCCATGATCGAGCGTTATAGAGCTACCATCGAAGAAGGTAAAGGTAAAATTCATCGTATTGAAGATTGGGGCAGAAGGCAGCTTGCTTACCCCATTAATAAAATTCATAAAGCGCATTACACATTGATGAACATAGAATGTGATCAAGGTGTTGTTAATGAACTTGAAAAGGCTTTTCGTTTTAATGACGCGGTTATTAGAAACATCATTATGCGTCGTGATGACGCTGAGACAGGTGCTACACCGCTAGCTAAATCTAACGAGAAAGACAATTCAGATAAAAAACCAAAACGTGAAGAAAAAGCACCAGCAGCTCCAGCTCCTGTAGAAGCTGTGACTGAAGAAAAAACTGCTGAAGTTGAAGTTACTGAAAAATAATTTTTTCAGTAGTATTCACCAAACACAAATATTTAAGGAATAGACATGGCATTTGATAAAGGTTTTAGACGACCACGTTACTGTAAATTTACTGCAGAAAACGTAAAACAAATTGATTACAAAGATATAGATACATTGAAAGAATACATGACCGAGACAGGAAAAATTATGCCTGCTCGTGTTACGGGTGTTAAAGCAAAATATCAGCGTCAATTAACAGCAGCTATTAAGCGGGCACGTTTTTTATCGTTGATTCCATATTGCGATGCACACGAGCGTTAGGATATTTTATTCGTAGTTAGTAGGTCTGCGAAAAGGCTTTTTGTATGAAAGCTCTAGCAACATTTATTATGCAAGGTGGGCGGCAAGCAACGGTCGTTGTGGCAACGTTAGCTATACTGTCGTTGTTAATGCCCCCCATAATAATCATTAGTGTCGCAGCACTTTGTTTGGTAACACTAAGACGTGGAGCCGCTGAAGGTGTTAGGGTTATGGTTGGCTCTACGGTGGCAACTGCACTGATTGGTTATGTATTATTAGGGTCACCAGTTGTGTCGCTAACGTATTTATGCATTATGTGGTTACCAGCGTTTCTGGTGGCATTAGTATTTCGCGAAACAGGTAAGTTTAATAAAGCGCTTGAGTGTTTGGTGCTGTTAGGCATGTTGGCTGTACTGGGAATATACCTGATGGTTGATAGCCCCTCCCAGCAATGGGTAATGGGCATAGAAGGTGCGATAAAAACAATTAGCCAGCAACAAGACCTGTTGCTAACCGAAGGTGAGCTTCGGCTTGGGATAGAGTTTTGGTCCCATTATATGACGGGTATAGTTGTAGCGGGTTCCTTAGCTAGTTTAGTAATGAGTTTGTTATTGGCTCGATGGTGGCAAGGGTTGTTGTATAACCCTGGAGGCTTTAGTGAAGAGTTTGCAAAGATTCGCTTAGTACCACGTGATGCAATTGTATTTATCGTGTTAATAGTAGCGGCGGTATCATTAAATAATGAGTTGTCGGAGCTACTATGGAATTTAGACATACCAATGTTATTGTTGTTCTTAATGGTTGGTATGTCTGTTGTACAAGGCATTGTTAAAAAGAAAAGTAAAGGGCAGTTCTTTCTTTTTGCCTTTTATGTAGCGGTATTTTTTATTCCGCATTTGATGTTGCCAATTGTATTGATTGGGCTATCAGATGTTTGGCTAGATTGGCGTCAACGGTTTAATAGTAATACGTGACGAAAAATTAAATTTAATATTATAAGGTATGAGCGATGGACGTTATTCTTCTTGAAAAAGTAGCAAATTTAGGTGACTTGGGTGATAGAGTTTCAGTTAAACCAGGTTTTGGACGTAACTTTTTAGTGCCAAATGGCAAAGCGGTGTTGGCAACAGCTGATCGTATTGCAGAGTTTGAGACGCGCAGGGCTGATCTGGAGAAAGCTGCAGCTGTGCGTTTGCAACAAGCTCAGACTCGTGCAGAAGTGATTCAAAAACTTGTATTGGAAGTGACTCACCAAGCCGGTGAAGAAGGCAAACTTTTCGGTTCTGTTGGCATGACTGACATTATTAAAGTTGCAGCTGATGCAGGTGTAACAATTGAAAAGAATGAAATTAAATTATCAGATGGCGCGATCAGGCAAACGGGTGACTTTGAAATCACAGTGCATTTGCATACAGATGTGGTTACATCCTTTAAATTGACGATAGTCGCTGAAAGCTAAACTCATTCATGAAAAAATTAAAGCCGGTGCTTATGGCGCCGGCTTTTTTTTGCAAGATATTTTTTGATGTACAATCATACATCCATCATCAAACTAAATAGTAACACATGCCTGAAAGACAATTTAATTACAACACTGCTGATTCGGCGGAACTGTTGAGAATTCCACCTCATTCTTTGCAGGCTGAACAGTCCGTCATTGGTGGTCTTATGCTAGATAACCAATGTTGGGATGTGGTGGCAGATCAGGTGATAGCTGATGATTTTTATCGTAAGGATCATCGGTTGATTTTTGAAGCGATTTCAACGTTAGCACGCCTTGATGAGCCTTTTGATGTAGTTACTATTTCTGAAGTGCTGGAACAGTCTGGTGAGCTTGATAGTGTGGGAGGCCTGGCTTACTTGGGTACGTTGGCAAAAGACACCCCGAGTGCGGCAAATATTAAAAGTTATGCAGATATCGTGCGCCAACGTTCTGTGCGTCGGCAACTAATTCATATCGGTAATGAAATTTCCGACTCAGGCTTTGATACTGAGGGTCGCGAAATTAGCGCGCTACTGGATGCGGCAGAAACGAAGGTATTTCAAATAGCCGAGCAGGGTGCAAAAGGACAAAAGGGTTTCGAGCCGATTAAAGATTTGTTAGGCAAAGCGGTTGATCGTATTACTGAGCTGCACGAGACGGGCGGGTCTATCACGGGTGTTAGCTCGGGGTTTAAAGATTTGGATGAAATGATGTCTGGGCTACAGCCTGCAGATTTAATTATTGTTGCGGGTAGACCTTCGATGGGTAAAACTAGTTTTGCGATGAATTTGGCCGAGAATGTAGGCATTCAAAGTGGTATGCCTGTGGCTGTGTTCAGTATGGAAATGCCTGGTGATTCTTTGGCGATGAGGATGATGTCATCACTTGGAAGAATTGACCAACATAAAGTACGAACGGGTCAACTGGATGATGATGAGTGGCCACGTATGCAATCGTCCATTAATTTGTTAGCAGAAGCAAAAATATTTATTGATGATACTGCTGCGCTAAGCCCAGTAGAAGTTCGTGCACGTGCCCGTAGACTGATGAAAGAACACGGTCAGTTAGGTTTAATCGTTTTAGATTATTTACAATTAATGCAGTCACCGTCTAGCAATGAAAGTCGGGTGGCCGAAATTTCGGATATTTCCCGTTCATTAAAGGCATTGGCGAAAGAATTAAATGTCCCGGTGGTTGCGCTTTCACAATTGAACCGTAACCTAGAGCAACGTCCCAATAAGCGCCCGGTGATGTCTGATTTAAGGGAGTCGGGCAGTATCGAGCAAGACGCGGATGTGATTATCTTTATTTATAGGGATGAAGTGTATAACGATGAGTCACCAGAAAAAGGGGTGGCAGAAATCATTATTGGTAAGCAACGTAATGGTCCTATCGGTACTTGCCGTTTGACGTTCTTAGGGCAATATACTCGGTTCGAGAATTATGCCCATGATCCTTATGCAGATGATGACTATTAGCAATGATAATTGAGGTTGTTAGTGTCTAGTGCGACGGGTGCTTGTATCAATTTAAATGCCCTGAGACATAATTTGGCTGTTGCCAGAAAAGCAGCTTTTCAAGCAAAATTCATGGTGGTTATTAAAGCAAATGCATATGGGCACGGCATGGTTAACGTTGCTCAGGCACTGACGGATGCTGATGCATTTGCTGTTGCACGTGTGGATGAAGCGGTTGTATTACGGCAGGCCAATATTAAAATACCCATTGTTGTTTTAAGTGGTTATGCGGATAAAAGTGAGCTGACCATATGCAGTAATTTAAATTTAGATGTAGTGATTCATTGTGAAGCACAAGTCGAATTGCTAAAGGCAGCAACGTTAATTAATCCACTAACAGTATGGTTAAAGATTAATACAGGAATGAATCGTTTAGGATTCAACGCAGATGATGTGCTCAGAGTGAGTGCCAGCTTAGGGTTATTAAAGAACACTTGCCAACCCGTAAAATTGATGACCCACTTGGCATGTGCGGACGATGTTAATGCAGAAATGACCGAGCAGCAAATAGCGCTTTTTGATGAGTTGGTTTCAGGTCTGGAAGGTGAGCAGAGTATTGTTAATTCTGCAGGGCTTCTTGGCTGGTCTTATGCGCAACGGCATTGGGTAAGACCTGGCATTATGATATATGGAGCAAGCCCTTTTCGTAATACAGCAGCGTCAGATGATGAACTTATGCCAGTGATGACACTGAAAAGTACGGTGCTATCACTTAGACACGTTAAAAAAGGCCAACGAGTTGGTTATGGTGCAACATGGCTGGCTACAAAAACCAGTTTAATTGCCACGGTTGGTATCGGCTATGGGGATGGTTACCCTCGGCACGCAGCCAGTGGTACGCCCATTTTGATCAATGGGCAAAGAGCTTCTTTGGTTGGACGAGTGTCGATGGATTCTATTACTGTCGATGTAAGTGGCTATCAAAATGTTAACGTCGGTGATGACGTAATATTATGGGGTGATGGGCTGCCTATCGAAGAGATTGCCGAGGCCAGCGAAACAATTTCTTATGACTTAATGTGCGGTGTAACCGATAGAGTGCCACGCCACTATATGGGTGCAATCAATGGTTAGCAAAGCAAAGGTTATATATAGCTGTCGTGAATGTGGTGCGAACGCAAACAAATGGTCTGGACAATGCCAAGACTGTAATGCGTGGAATACCCTTGAAGAGGCAAGCGCACCCAGCTCATCTAAAAACAACCGGTTTAGTGGTTATGCTGATCAAGGCTTATCAGCAGAAGTAGAAAATTTATCAGAGATAAAATCCGGACAACTTACAAGAATAGGGAGCGGTCTTGATGAGCTTGATCGCGTGCTTGGTGGGGGGATTGTGCCTGGCTCAGCTATTTTAATAGGTGGTGATCCGGGGATAGGAAAATCGACGTTGTTATTACAAACAATGGCATCACTCAGTCAACGAACAAATACTCTTTATGTGAGTGGTGAAGAATCAGCGCAGCAGGTGAGCATGCGCGCGACTAGGCTTCAGTTGCAGGTTGATAAGGTTAAGATATTGTGCGAAATATCGCTAGAAACAATTCTGGCCACCGCAGAAAAATTATCATCGGATGTTTTGGTGATCGACTCAATCCAAACAGTGTTTACCGATGAGCTACAGTCGGCGCCAGGTTCGGTAGGGCAAGTGAGGGAGTGTGCAGCTCGGCTTGTGCGTTTCGCAAAACGTACTAATACAACTATTTTCTTAATAGGTCATGTGACTAAAGAGGGTGCGATTGCGGGCCCGCGGGTATTGGAGCATATGGTGGATTCGGTGCTATATTTTGAAGGTGATTCAGGTAGTCGATTCAGAATGATACGCGCTATCAAAAATAGATTTGGTGCGGTTAACGAGTTGGGCGTGTTTGCAATGACTGAAAAAGGATTGCGAGAAGTGAGCAACCCATCGGCTATATTTCTTTCAAGGCATGAACAGGAGGTGCCGGGTAGCGTGGTGATGGTGACACGTGAAGGCTCTAGGCCATTATTGGTTGAAGTTCAGGCATTAGTTGATGAAAGTCATTCGGGGAATCCACGTCGTGTTACGGTCGGTATGGACCAGAATAGGTTAGCGATGTTGCTAGCTATTTTGCACCGGCACGGGCAGTGCTCGCTACTCGATCAAGATATATTTGTTAATATTGTCGGCGGTTTAAGGGTAATGGAAACGGGAGGTGACCTTGCCGTTGTTGCCGCATTACTGTCGAGTTTTAAATCAAAAAATATTGCTAAAGACTGGGTTGTTTT
Source organism: Piscirickettsiaceae bacterium (assembly GCA_002401365.1). Classification (GTDB taxonomy): domain Bacteria; phylum Pseudomonadota; class Gammaproteobacteria; order Methylococcales; family Cycloclasticaceae; genus Cycloclasticus. The sequence continues at coordinate 24,839 of NVSW01000002.1, forward strand.
TGGCGAACTGGGGTTGTCGGGCGAAGTGAGGCCAGTGCCTAATGGGGAAGAACGTTTGCGCGAGGCCGCAAAGCATGGTTTCAAAGTAGCTATTGCGCCAAAGGGGAATATTCCAAAGGGCGGTATTCCAGGGTTAGAGATAAAGCAGGTTAGTATCCTACGAGATGCACTTGAATATTTCTAACCGGAACTGCTGAGTGCTTGTAGATTGCGTTCTAGTAATGTTGAATTACCAATATTTAGCTCAACTAAGCGCCTTAAATAAGTAATGCTGTCTAGGTCAATATTGGTAAAGTGAAAACCAATATGTGACTTTTCATTTATAAATATCACCTGCGCGTCTGCTTTAATTACAAAGTCGGTATCTAGGCCGATACTTAGCCCAACCGTATCAGCGATGTTAAGGTTACTTGGCCCATCCACAAGGCAGCCTTTTAAGGAAATATCTAGCAGGTTGCAGGTGTAGGGGGCAGTGTTAGCCAATTTGATAACAGTGTTTGCATCATAAAAAATGCGTTGAAATAGCCGCTTCTCATTCATCGTCTAGTCGGCTTTAATGAAGTGGTTATTCAAAAAAGAAGACAAACTTTTGGTTTCCGATACGAAGTTTAGTATTGTCTTCCAATTTGGCCTCATTGTCTGTTAACTCGTTATCAATGCATATTTCAACATCATCAATTAGCTTGGATACAAAATAGCCGCTTTGTCGCTTTGCAATAATCGCGGGTACTTGGCCGTCATTTTTAATTTCGGTTAATGCTGAGTTTAAACTGATAACACGGCCAATGTCCGCCCCGTTCAATATTTGCAAATTAGCTGTAAGCAACGTCTGCTTTTTAGCTGGTTTTTCCTCATCATTTGTGACGTTTTTATTTTGCGGAAGGTTGCCATAATCGATTACATCATCAGTAAATAATAACTCATGTTTTCCAAGATGGATTCGATCACCGTTTGTTAATGGTTGTTTGTCAACCGGCTTGCCGTTTAGAAAAGAGGGCAGTTGTTCAGAAACATTTTCCACATAAAATTGCTTACCTTCATAGCTGATTGCTAGGTGTGTTGGGGCAACAGCTAAACTATCAATTGAGAAGGTGTTACTTGGGTCTCTACCAATGGTGGAATCTTCTTCATTTAAGTGAAAGACTCTTACAATTTTATTTTTAAAATGAAGGGTGAACTTAGCCATGCTATCCAGTCTTTAAATTATCAGTTTAAGTATAGTTGAGAAAAAAGAAAAATGTGTGGCTAGTCATAATCATAGTGTTTTTATTAGCTTGATTGCATTCCCTTCCATTTGAATGATTTCTAGAGGGCGATTATATAGTTTTAAACTAGTTCCTGGTTCAGGAATAGCTTCTAAATATTCAATGATAAGTCCGTTTAACGTTTTCGGCCCCGATGTAGGTAGATCCCAATTTAGCGAACGATTAAGTTCACGAATAGTAATGTTTGCGCTAATTAAAAGCGAGCCATCGTCTTTTCTCTGTATATCAGGAGAACTATCCGATGGGTCGGTGGTGAATTCTCCAATAACGACTTCCAAAACATCTTGCAACGTTATAATGCCCAAAATCACGCCATATTCATTTACTACCATGGCAAAACGTCGTTTGTTTTTTTGAAAATTAATGAGTTGTTGATAAAGACTGGTGTTATTAGGTATGAAGTAGGGATTTGCACTAAGCTTAGCTAGCTCTTTAATGTTTATATTGTGTTTAAAAAGCATGCTGGTAACATCTTTTATTCTTATAACACCTTGAATATTATCAATGTTTTCATTAAAAATGGGTAAGTTTGAATAGGAAGAGTTCAGTAGCTGCTTTTCTATTTCGTTGATGTCATCACTGAGGTCAATGCCGTTAATTTCATTGGTCGGCGTCATGATGTCCTCAACGGTTGAGTGTTCCAAATCAAGAATACCCAATAGCATTGCTTTATGTTGCGAAGGAATGAGTTCGCCTGCTTCGGTGACAACGGTGCGTAGCTCATCAGTTTGCATTGAATCAACGGTATTTTGGTTGATATTAATACCAAATAATTTAAGCAATTGATTCGATAAGCTGTTTATAAGCCAAACGATGGGATAAAGGACTTTAAGTAGTGGGGTGTAGATAATTGCAGCTGGAAACGCAAGCCGTTCGGGGTGAAATGCAGCCCAAGTTTTTGGTGCGACTTCAGAAAAAATAAGAATTATAAATGTCAGTAGTCCTGCTGCAATAGCAATACCCGACTCACCATATAATTTCAGGGCAATAATAGTCGCGATGGAAGAGGCGAAAATATTAATGAAATTATTGCCCAATAATATCAGGCCAATAAGACGATCGGGTCTTTGTAGGAGCTTGTGTGCTAGTTCTGCACCTAGCCGTTTGTTTTTTATATGGTGCAGCAGACGATAGCGGTTTAACCGCATTAATGCGGTTTCAGAACCTGAAAAAAATGCAGACAGGATGATAAGTAAAACTAAAATGCCGAACAGGGCATTAATCGATAAGTCAGTCAAAATGTAAGGCCGATAGTGCTGTTAACGTCAATTAAAGGAGTAAGCATGGGTGCCGTTATGATAGCGCATAATATTTAGCTTTATATGAAAAATTTTCTGCAGGAAATGCCCACTAAGCGTCATTTTTTTGACATACTGTAGTTTGTATCAAACAATAGAAATTACTTTGTAAATTTATGTCGATAAAAAATGTATTATTAATTGATGACAACGAACATAGGTCTGCTGAGATTACCGCGGTTATGAGCTTTCTTGATTATAGTGTTAAAAAAGCGTCGATCTCAGATGTTATAAAACATGACATGCTGAAAGAGCCAGCATTAATTATTTTGTATGAGGGTGCGGCTTACACTGAAGTTGCTATCAAGGAGCTTTTTGAAAAAAACAAAATCCAACAGCCATTTTTGTACCTTTACGATAAGGGTAAGAGCCCCTCGGTGCCTAAGTCATTAAAAAGATACATGGTGCCATCAGAATGGCCGAGTAATTACCAACGTTTAATTGAGGGCTTAAGGAAGGTGCAAGTTGCTACAGGCGAACTTAATGACGAGGTTTCGCAGCGCGCATCAGAGCTGTTTCGTAGCCTAGTAGGCAATAGCCAAGAAGTGCAAAGAGTTAGGCAGTTGATTCAACAGGTGTGTGTGACTGACGCAACAGTGCTAATTCTGGGGGAGTCAGGCACGGGTAAAGAAGTTATTGCGCGAAATATTCATTATCACTCAAATCGAAGAAATAAAGCATTTGTACCTATTAATTGCGGTGCGATTCCAGGAGAGTTACTGGAAAGCGAGCTATTTGGCCACGAAAAAGGTGCATTTACGGGTGCAATTACGGCGCGCCAAGGACGGTTTGCATTGGCAGAGGGTGGCACATTGTTTTTAGATGAAATTGGTGATATGCCGTTGCAGATGCAAGTAAAAATGCTAAGAGTATTACAAGAAAGGGTGTATGAAAGAGTCGGTAGTGATAAATCCGTTGCTTGCGATGTTCGGGTCATTGCTGCTACACACCGTGATTTAAAAGTAGAAATTGAAAAGGGTGAGTTTAGGGAAGACTTATTCTACCGCTTAGATGTATTTCCTATTGAAATTGCTCCATTACGCGCCCGAACAGATGACATTCCCGTATTGGTGGGAGAGTTGGTTCAGCGCATTGAACATGATAATAAGGGCTCAGTCCGTTTTACTTCAGCGGCAATGATGGCGATGTGCCAACACGATTGGCCAGGTAATGTGCGTGAGTTGGCTAATATAATAGAGCGTTTAGCGATTATTCATGCTTATGGTGTTGTTGACGTTAAGGATCTTCCCGAAAAATTTCATGTTTATTCCGCTGATATATTACAGCCGCATGATGGGATGGTTTTGCAAGAAGATTTTCTCTCTCCAGCAACAATTCCAGAGGCTTCTATTGCTGCACTAACGCCGTCAAATATGGTAAATATTTTGCCCGCACAGGGCTTAAACCTAAAAGAGCATATGAATACTCTCGAGTGTTCCCTTATCCAGCAGGCGCTGGATGAGACCAGTGGTGTTGTTGCTCACGCGGCAAAACGGCTGAATATGCGTCGTACGACCTTGGTTGAAAAAATGCGTAAACATAATCTTCATCGCCAAGATGCTTAACCGCCTATTATTTGACGCAGGTCTAATATGGACTCATAACTTATTGAATTAACTGTATAAAAAAACTGGAATGGTTTTTGCATTGAGTGTTACATCGCAATTTTGTAACAATATTGTATGAGACAAATAGCCAGAATTGAACCGGTTAGCAAAAAATTACCATTGGAAGATGCGTTTCTCGCGTTCACCCAAGTTTCTGAGCGCTTAACCGCGTCGTACCAGTTGCTTGAGCAGCAGGTGACTAGCCTGAGTGAGGAGTTGGCAAATGCTAATACCGATAAACGTCGACACCTAGCTGAGAAAGAGCTGCTTGCAGAGCAACTGTCGAGTTTATTGGAGTCTTTGCCAGGAGCAGTGATTGCTGTGGATGTGGCTGGTTATATCGTCAAAGCAAATGCGTGTGCGAGAGAGTGGTTTACAGAAGCACTGATATCTCAGCGCTGGACATTAGTTAAGCAGCAATATTTATTTAATTCATATCAGCTAGAAAATGAGTATTCACTTGAAAATGGCCGAGTTATTGCGCTGTCTAAAACAGAACTAAACGTCCAAGAAGGTTTCGTTATCTTGCTTACCGATATTACTAAGCAACGTGAACTTCATCAACAATTGGAGCATAAGAAAAAACTGGCGGCATTGGGTGAGTTTTCTGCTGGAATTGCACATCAAATTCGTACCCCGTTAAGTTCAGCATTATTATATGCATCACAGCTAAACCTTGTTGGTATAGAGCCCGTTAAACAAAAAAAATATACGAAACGGTTGCTAGAAAGGCTTCGCCATATTAATACGCAAGTGACGGACATGCTTAGCTTCGCCCACAAAGGACATTTTAAAAAGGCCGTCTATAACCTGCAAAACATCTCAATGCAGCTAGCTAATTTTTATAAGCCTGATATTAAGAGATTGTCTATTGAGAGTCTGTCAATACCACCTAATGCGTCCGTTGAAATTAGTAAAACGGCGCTGTTTGGGGCAATAGATAACTTAATTAACAATGCGTTTGATGCTATAGACGACGATGGACACGTGACCTGTCTTTTAAGAATAGAGAACAGATGTTTGATAATCACGGTAACAGATCAAGGCATTGGTTTGAGTGATGCAGAAATTAACCAAGTTTTTGAACCGTTCTATACCAATAAACCCAAGGGGACAGGTTTAGGTTTAGCCGTCGTCAGGGAGGTGGTTAAAGCGCATGGCGGTGAAATCATATGCGTATCGAACCCAGGTTTAGGAACCACATTCAAAATGCGCTTGCCAGTGTTGGCAAGAGTAGAAGAAACAATAAATATAGAGGAGTATTCATGAATGAAATTGATATAGTTATTGTTGAGGATGATGCTCCCCTGCAACAGGCGTTGGACGATGCGTTATCAGACTACGGTTATAAAACGGTTTGTGTTAGCGATGGATCAGAGGCGATTAAAGTATTAGAAAAATGTCGTGCTAGGTTAGTAATTAGTGATGTCCAGATGAAGCCAATGGATGGTTTTGAATTATTGGATAAACTGAAATCACGTTTTCCAAACCTTCCAGTATTGTTGATGACGGCATTTGCAACGGTTGATAAGGCCGTAAAAGCGATTCAAAACGGTGCCTCGGACTATATGACGAAACCGTTTGAAATCCAGGAGTTACTCAACAAAGTTGAGCAAACAATTGCGCCAGAATCAACTTCATTTGGTGAGTTTCCTAGTAAAGATAGGAGTATGCAAGATATTGTTGCGTTAGCCGGTAGAGTCGCTAAAAGTGACGCAACGGTGCTTATTCAGGGTGAAAGTGGCACAGGAAAAGAGGTGTTAGCGCGTTTTATACACAAAAACTCACCGAGGAATAAGAAACCTTTTGTAGCCATAAATTGCGCCGCTATTCCGGAGAACATGCTCGAGGCGATGTTGTTTGGTTATGAAAAGGGTGCGTTTACAGGCGCCTATCAGATGACACACGGAAAGTTTGAACAGGCACAAGGCGGTACTTTGTTACTTGATGAAGTATCCGAAATGAATATCTCTTTGCAGGCTAAGTTGCTAAGGGTCCTGCAAGAAAAAGAGATTGAACGCTTGGGTGGTAGAAAAACTATTTCGTTAGATGTGAGGGTTTTAGCTACTACGAATAGGAACTTACGAGAATTTGTTAATGAAGGGAAGTTTCGCGAAGATTTGTTATACCGAATTAATGTTTTTCCAATCACTATCCCGCCTTTGAGAGAGAGAAAGTCAGATATTCTAGCATTGGCTAAAACGTTATTGATTAGGCATCATGGGCGAGGGAATGTTGTGCCGGTGTTATCCAAAGTTGCGATTCAAAAATTAGAAAATTACCCGTGGCAGGGAAACGTCCGGGAGCTAGAGAATGTAATTCAACGCGCGTTAATCATGACGTCAAGCGGGGCAATTGAAGCTGAAGATTTGATATTTGAATTAGAGCAGCCGACAGCTTTAGTAACACCTAAAAAAGAAACTAGTGTTACACAAGGGTTGAATCAAGGTGTGAAGGCTGCAGAAGAACAGCTTATTTTAGAAACATTGAAGTTATCTAACGGTAGTCGAAAAAATACTGCTGAACAGTTGGGTATTAGCGCTCGAACACTACGCTATAAGATCGCTCGGATGCGTGATTCAGGTGTACAGATCCCCGCATAACTGCGTTGAAAAATTAGGAGATTTAGCATGAGTAATATTGAAATTAATAACGTTTTAGCACAAATGCGCAGCATGTCTGCACAAGTAAAAAGCCCAGAAATCAGCACAGTTGCTTCTAGTAATGCAAATGATTTTTCCGCTATGTTGAAAGATTCAATCAATGCAGTCAACCAGACGCAGATGCAGGCTGGTGCATTAACGACAGCATTTGAAAAAGGGGAAACTGATGCAAGCCTTGCTGAGGTGATGGTGTCTTTACAAAAAGCGAACATTTCATTCCAAACAGTGCTGCAAACAAGAAATAAGCTGGTTGAGGCATACAAAGACGTCATGCGGATGACAATGTAGCTTAATGATCAACAATCATGATGAAAAAATTTAAAGGTTAGAAGATATGGCAACACCAGCAGATCAAGCAAGTCTACAGATGCAAGCGTCTCCAAATACGGTAATTCGTCAGTTAGGCGTTATGCTTGCACTTGCTGTTAGCGTGGCGTTGGGGGTAGCCGTTGTACTGTGGTCTCAGACACCTAACTATAGTCTCTTATATAGTAGCCTAGGGGACAGGGAGCTCAGCGCAGTTATATCTGGTCTACAGCAATCAGGGGTTGATTATAAACTCGATGCGTCTTCAGGAACGGTGATGGTGCCAGCGTCAGATGTTGATGAGCTGCGTCTTAAGCTAGCGGGGCTTGGCTTGCCGCGTGGGGGCGGTAGAGGGTTTGAATTGCTAGAAAAAGATATGGGCTTCGGTACTAGTCAATCTATTGAAAAAGTCAGGATACAACGTGCGCTGCAAGGTGAAATTGCACGTTCAATAGTGACTATTCAAAGCGTTCGTTCTGCGCGAGTGTTGCTTGCAATTCCAAAACAATCTGTCTTTTTACGGGATAGAAAAAAGCCAAGTGCTTCGGTTGTCGTTGATTTATACCAAGGGCGTTCATTAAAGAAAAATGAAGTGTCCGCAATTTTGCATTTGGTTTCCTCAGCAGTGCCTGAACTTGATGCCAGTCAAGTAACCGTTGTTGACCAAAAAGGGACGTTGTTAAGTTCAAAATCATCTGATGATAGGATGTCAATGACGAGCAACCAATTTGAGTTTAAACAGGGTGTTGAAGAGCATCTAATTAACCGTGTTGAAAGTATTTTGCAACCCATTGTGGGCGTTGGTGCGATTAGAGCATCGGTATCCGCTGATGTGGACTTCACCGTGACAGAACAAACTCAAGAGCAATATAACCCCGATTTACCCGCATTGCGTAGTGAGCAGATAACCGAAGAACAAAATAGCTCACCTGGCGCACAAGGAATTCCCGGCGCATTGTCAAATCAGCCTCCTGTGGCAGGGACTGCGCCTGAAGTTCTTGAAACTGCTACTGAAGAAGTGGCGAGCTTTACAGCAAACCCAACTAACACAAGTAAACGTTCAATTAAGAACTATGAGTTAAATAAAAAAATCAGTCATACTAAATTATCAACTGGGCGCTTAAAAAGGATATCGGTTGCTGTGGTGATTGATAATAAACGCGTTATTGGTGAGGATGGACAGGCCACATCTGAAGCGTATTCGGTTGAGGAATTAACTAAGCTAGATGGCTTAGTTAAAGAAGCGATAGGCTACAAAGAATTACGGGGCGATAGTGTAACAGTGATTAACTTAGCATTTATCCAACCTGACGTTCCAGAGGCGTTACCAGAACTGCCATTGATGGAACAGCCTTGGTTTTGGGATGTGGTAAAACAAGCAGTAGGTGGTATTTTTGTACTATTACTTATATTCTTGGTGTTAAAGCCAACGATAAAAAGTCTATTAGCGCCGCCTACGCTGGCAACGCTACCTGCAGGTGCACAGGCTGCAATAATTGGGCCCGATGGCATGCCAATGGCTGCGGCTGGCGGGCAGGGGTCGGGTGAAAGTTTAGGTCTAGAAAGTGATGAGGAGCTGAAACGTTTGGAGGCCCCTAAAAGTTACGAACAGCGCTTAGAGATGGCGCAAAAAATAGCGGGTGAAGATCCTAAAAGAGTTGCTCAGGTAATGAAAACATGGATTCAAGAATAATGGACGGTATAAGCGCAGAAAGCTCTTTGACTGGCGTTTCAAAAGCGGCAGTGTTGTTGTTGTCGTTGGGTGAGGAGCACGCTGCAGGTGTTATGAAACACATGGGGCCTAAAGAGGTGCAACAAGTAGGTTCAGCGATGGCAACATTAGAAAATGTTACGACTGAAACGCTGGACTCTGTAGTCGGTTATTTTATTACAACCATTGGCGGACAGACCGCGTTGGGTATTGATTCAGACAAGTACATAAAAAATGTATTAACGAGCGCATTGGGCGCTGATAAAGCGGGTGGTGTGATTGACAGAATTTTGCTGGGAAGAAATTCAAAAGGTTTAGAGCAATTAAAGTGGATGGATCCGCGCTCTATTTCAGGCTTAATTCGTTTGGAGCACCCACAAATTATAGCTATTGTACTGTCATATTTAGACAGTGACCAAGCAGCAGAAACATTGGGTTATTTGCCTTCTCGATTACGGCCGGATGTGTTAATGCGCGTTGCGGTAATGGAAGGGGTTCAGCCGGCAGCATTGCAAGAATTAGATGCCATTATGGAAAAGCAGCTGTCTGGTAGCTCCGGCACCCAATCTGCAGCGATGGGGGGAATTCAAACGGCAGCTAATATGCTGAATTTCTTAGAAGGTTCGATGAGTGCGGAGTTAATTGATTCTGTTGTTGAAACTGATGAAGAAATTGGCCAGTTAATACAAGACAAAATGTTTGTTTTTGATAACCTTATTGATGTTGACGATAGAGGTATACAGGCGTTGTTGAAAGAGATCTCAACAGACGTGTTAACGCTGGCGTTGCGAGCTGCAGATGAAGCGTTAAAAGAAAAAGTTTTTGCCAATATGTCCAAGCGCGCTGCTGAAATGTTGCGAGATGACATGGAAGCAGCTCCACCGTCAAAAGTAAGTGATGTCGAAGCTGCGCAAAAAGAAGTGCTAATTATTGCAAGGCGATTATCAGACTCTGGAGAGATTTCGTTAGGCGGCGGGGGTGAGGAGTTTGTCTAAATCATCATCTGATAAAGGTGGCGTTTCATCTTGGCAATTCCCATCGTTTGCCCAAGTGGGCTCGGCTGATGTTGCAATTGATAATGTTAGGGCGTTAACGGCGTCGGATGTCGAAAAAATTCAATTTCAGGCTCAACAAGAAGCTGCCGAAAAAGGCTATCAGGAAGGGCTAGAAAAAGGTTTCCAGGCGGGAGAGAAACAAGTGGCTGCAAAAGCTGCACAATTACAAACCCTTTTGCAATCCATGTCCATGCCGTTGGAAGAGCTTGACGAAAGGGTGGAGCAGGAGTTGGTTTCGCTAGCTATTCAAATTGCTAAACAGTTGATACGCAGGGAACTCAAGGCGGACTCAGGCCAAGTAGTTGCTGTGACCAAAGAAGCGATAGCGGCATTACCCTCAAGTTCACAAAATATAGAACTACACTTGCACCCTGAGGATGCAACCCTGGTGAGGTCAGCGTTATCTCTTGATGGTGCAAATGAAGATAGATGGAAAGTGGTTGAAGACCCCGTTATAACTCGGGGTGGCTGTCGTGTAACTACTGATGCTTCGACGATTGATGCAAGCATAGAAAATAGATTAGCCGCGATTATAGCCAAAGGATTAGGCGATGAAAGAGGCTCTGGCTGATGGAGGTGTTTTCAGAAAAACGTAGTAATAAATGGATCTCTCGCCTGTCCTCCTTTAAAGACCGTATTCAAGAACCGCAACCGATGTTGGTTGAAGGGCGTTTAACACGCATGATAGGGCTTACCTTGGAAGCCGTTGGTTGTAGGTCTACGATAGGTGGCAGGTGTATGATTGAAACCGTAGACGGAGTACGAACCGAGGCAGAAGTAGTTGGTTTTTCTGGAGAACGATTATATTTGATGCCAACAGGAGATATTAGAGGCTTAGAACAAGATTGCCGTGTCATTCCAATGGGGTTGACTAGCGTGGCCCACGTAGGGTTTGGCTTATTGGGTAGAGTGATAGACGGTTCTGGTAAGGCAATTGATGGTATGGGGCCTGTACATACCACTGATACGGTGCCATTACATGGCCGGCCTCTAAACCCTTTAGGGCGAAAACCAATTTCTGAACATTTGGATGTTGGTATTAGAGCCATCAATGCATTATTAACAGTTGGGCGTGGTCAACGTCTCGGCTTGTTTGCTGGAAGTGGAGTGGGTAAAAGTGTCTTGCTCGGAATGATGACACGTTATACCAGTGCCGATATTATCGTGGTTGGTTTGATCGGTGAGCGTGGCCGAGAAGTGAATGAATTTGTCAGAAAAAATCTTGGCAAAGAAGGGTTGGCTCGAGCGGTAGTAGTGGCAACACCGGCAGATCATCCGCCATTGATGCGGATGCATGGGGCTATGTTGGCGACCAGTATCGCTGAATATTTTCGCGACCAAGGTAAAAACGTTCTATTGTTAATGGACTCGTTAACTCGGTATGCCCAAGCGCAAAGAGAAATAGCGCTAGCAATCAATGAGCCACCGGCTACAAAAGGCTACCCACCGTCGGTTTTTAGTAAGTTGCCAAGCCTAGTAGAGCGTGCCGGTAACTCTGATCAAGGTGATGGTTCAATTACCGCCTTTTACACCGTGTTAACCGAAGGTGATGATTCCAATGACCCGATTGCTGATGCGAGCAGGGCTATTCTTGATGGGCATGTTCACTTGTCACGGCAGTTAGCTGAAGCAGGGCACTTCCCAGCTATTGATATGGAAGCGTCAGTGAGTAGATTAATGGTGGAAGTGGTGCCAGAAGCTCACCAAGATATGGCTAGAGAGTTTCGTAGAATTAATTCGACATATCAACAAAATATAGACTTAATTAATGTAGGTGCGTATCAGCCGGGTAGTAATAACGCTGTTGATCGTTCAATTGATATGCGTGAATCTATGTTAGAGTTTTTGCAACAGGGATTGAACGAGGCGGTTGATTTTGAAACCAGCAAAGAACAGCTCTTTGGAGTGCTGCAAGCCGATGTTAATGATGCATGATAACGAATGTTAAAAGGAGTGTTTCTTGAAGAGGTCTAAGAGGTTAGAACCCGTTCGCCGGGTTGCAAAAAACAAGGAAGCTGCTGCCGCTCAGAAAATGGGTGACTCAGTACAAAAAAAGGCTTCGGATGATTCTCAATTAGAGAAGCTGAAAAAATATCGTGATGACTACATCGCTGAATTTAAAACAAAAGGCGAGCAAGGGATTAGTGCATCTAGATTACAAGAATACCAAACATTTGTGCAAAAAATTGACCGCGCTATTGTTGAACAAATAAAGACAGTTAAGTCTACGCAGCAGCAAGTTGAAGTCCATAAAAAAGACTTTCAAAAAATGAATAGTCGCAAAAAAGTAGTTGAAAAATTAATTGATAAATCAGTTAAACAAGAGTTTAAAAACGAACAACGCAAAGAACAAAACGAAGCAGATGATAGACCCTCTAGCGGCGGTACTAGGGAAGATGTTTTGATGTGGCGATTAACGTAACGTTAAAAATAAAATACTAGTTTGTCAGGGATTTTTTTGTTCGAACATTTATTTTATGGAAGTAAATGTTCTATAATCCCCTAGATGAATATATCTGATTTACTTTCACAAGGCGTTGACCTTATGTTTCTCGGGATGGGAATGGTTTTTTTCATCCTAGGCTTATTAGTGTTTGTTATCAAAGCTGCCTCGTATTTGATCATGCGTTCTGAACCAGAGCCCGTTATCCACGGCGCTAAATCTGTGCGTTTTAGTAAAATTGATGAAGATGTTGTTGCGGCAATTTCTATTGCTGTGGAACGTTTTCGAGCTAAATAAAATATTATGACTAATCCATTAAAAATAACTGAAGTCGTTTTGCGCGACGCTCACCAATCCTTATTTGCTACGCGTTTACGTATTGAAGACATGCTGCCAATTGCTGAAAAGCTTGATAAAATTGGTTATTGGTCTTTAGAAACATGGGGTGGGGCTACCTTTGATTCGTGTATTCGCTATTTAGGCGAAGACCCATGGGAGCGTTTGAGATTGCTTAAAAAAGCGATGCCTAACACCCAGCAACAAATGTTATTACGGGGACAAAACCTATTGGGTTATCGGCATTATGCGGATGATGTAGTGCATAAGTTTGTTGAGCGTGCGTCTGACAATGGCATGGATGTTTTTCGAATTTTTGATGCGATGAATGATGTACGCAATCTAGAAACAGCCATTAAAGCAACGATTGAAGTGGGCAAGCACGCACAAGGGACCATCTCATTTACGGAAAGCCCGTTTCATACGTTAGATGGCTGGGTTGATATGGCGAAACGGCTTGAAGACTTAGGCTGCCACTCAATTGCGATCAAAGACATGGCAGGCTTGTTAAAACCATATGTCGCCACTGAACTGGTTACACGTTTAAAAGCTGAATGCGATGTTCCAATAGCGCTTCATAGCCATGCTACAACAGGTATGAGTGTCGCTACCTGCTTGCAAGCCGTTGATGCGGGCTTGGATATGTTAGATACCGCTATTTCGTCAATGAGCATGACCTATGGCCATTCGCCAACCGAAACTTTTATAGCGATGTTGGATGGAACGGAGCGTTCCACTGGGTTAGATATCGATGCCGTAGAAGAAATTGCCGCTTACTTTAGAGAGGTTCGTCCTAAGTATGCTGAATTTGAAGGCTCATTGAAAGGCGTAGACTCTAGGATTTTAATAGCGCAAGTGCCAGGCGGTATGTTAACGAATCTTGAAAGTCAGTTAAAACAACAAAATGCGGGCGACAAAATAGACGAGGTGTTGGCAGAAATTCCGTTAGTAAGAAAAGATTTGGGATATTTGCCATTGGTGACACCTACTTCACAAATTGTCGGCACTCAGGCTGTTATGAATGTGTTGATGGGTGAACGATATAAGTCAATCAGTAAAGAAACTGCAGGGGTGTTGAAAGGAGAGTACGGCAAGACACCTGCTCCCGTTGATGCCGAGCTTCAAACTCGAGTTCTTGAAGGCGCTGAAGCAATAACGTGTCGTCCAGCTGACCTTATTGACGATGAACTAGATGTGTTAATTGCAGAGTTGCATGCTAAGGCAAAAGAAGGTGGCTTGAAGCTGGCCGAAGACACTATAGATGATGTATTAACGTATGCCTTGTTCCCACAGGTAGGCTTGGACTTTATTAAAAACAGAAATAACCCTGATGCCTTTGAACCTGTACCAACGGGTATGTCAGTTGTAAGTGCGAATTTAACTAGTAGTGAAACATACGATGTGTCGGTAAATGGCACAGTGTATCAAGTAGAAGTTGGCCCCAGTGGTTCCATTGAGAACCTTGCGCCTGCAACGGTTGTTGCAACTGATAATTCATCACCGTCAAAACAACCTGAGCCAACAGGTGCTTTTTGCCAAAACGACCCTCTAATGTCACCAATGGCAGGTAATATTATAAGGATAGCGGTAGCAACAGGTGATGATGTGCGCGAAGGTGATGTGGTCATCATCTTAGAGGCGATGAAGATGGAAACTGAAATAAGGGCGCATATAGATGGCCAAATTTCAGATGTATTCGTCAAAGAAGGTGAGTCTATACCAGCAGGCGCACCACTTATTTTAATTTGTTAGGTTTAACATAATGGAAAGTGGTTTATTACAAATTTGGCAATCAACGGGTATTGCAAATTTTGAATGGGGCAATGTATTAATGATAGCCATCGGCCTATTGTTGATCTATTTAGCGATCGCGAAAAAGTTTGAACCGTTATTGTTGCTACCCATTGGTTTTGGCGGCATCTTGGCCAATATTCCTATTGCGGGTATCAGCGGGCCCGATGGGTTACTGGGTATTTTGTATCATATGGGTGTTGATACAGGATTGTTCCCATTATTAATTTTTATGGGTGTAGGCGCGTTAACCGACTTTGGTGCATTAATTGCGAAGCCAAGTTTGTTGGTGTTAGGGGCGGCGGCACAATTTGGCATTTTTGCTACGTTGCTTGGCGCGTTGGCGATGAATATGATTCCTGGCATGGAATTTAGTTTAGCGGATGCCTCTGCTATCGCGATTATTGGTGGCGCTGATGGCCCTACGGCTATTTTTTTGGCATCTAAATTGGCGCCAGATTTATTGGGTGCTATAGCCGTTGCTGCTTATTCTTATATGGCGTTAGTGCCCGTTATTCAGCCGCCCATTATGCGTGCTTTAACCACAGAAACAGAACGTAAGGTGGAAATGAAGCATTTGCGGCACGTAAGCAAAAAAGAAAGAATTGTTTTTCCGCTTATTATTTTAACGGTTGTTATTCTCTTTTTACCAGCGTCGGCACCCCTTATAGGTATGTTGGCTTTTGGTAACTTAATGAGAGAAAGTGGTGTGGTTGACAGACTTAGTTCGACGGCGCAAAACGAACTAATCAATATAGTGACCATCTTCCTTGGTTTGGCTATTGGCTCAAAACTCTCTGCAGATAAATTTCTGTCGCCAGAAACATTGGGTATTCTAGTGCTGGGTATGGTTGCTTTTTCTATTGGCACTGCTGCTGGTGTGTTAATGGGTAAGGTCATGTATAGAATGACAGGCGGAAAGGTTAACCCATTAATTGGCGCAGCGGGTGTGTCGGCTGTCCCAATGGCGGCACGGGTGGTTAATAAAGTAGGCCAAGAATCGAATCCGCATAACTTTTTATTAATGCATGCGATGGGGCCAAATGTTGCAGGGGTTATCGGTTCAGCTGTCGCCGCTGGTGTGTTGCTTGCGATTGTTGGGTAGTACTAACGAGTGGCTCGATGTTGAACGCCTTTTCTGTTGCTCCAATGATGGATTGGACGGATAGACACTGTCGGTATTTTCACCGCCTGCTGACGCCTCATGCACTTCTTTATACGGAAATGGTTACCACCGGTGCGTTGTTGCATGGTGATACTGAACGGTTTTTGCGTTTCGATGAGTTTGAATATCCGCTAGCTTTACAGCTAGGTGGCAGTAATCCCAAGGATATGGCACATTGTGCAAGGCTTGCTCAACTGGCTGGGTTTAAGGAAATAAATATTAATGTGGGTTGCCCGAGTGATCGTGTGCAAAGTGGACGTTTTGGTGCTTGTTTAATGTCTGAGCCAGAGCTTGTAGCAAACTGTGTTACTGAGATGTTATCTGAAGTTGATATACCCGTTACCATAAAGACACGCATTGGTATAGACGATCAAGAGTCGGCAGAATTTTTATTAGACTTTATTAGCAGGGTCGCAAAAGCGGGTTGTAAAACATTTATTATTCATGCACGAAAAGCCATTCTTAGCGGCTTATCGCCAAAAGAAAACAGAACTATACCGCCGTTAAATTATGATAGGGCATACCTAGTAAAACAAGAATTCCCTGAATTAAGTGTCATTATCAACGGTGGGGTAAAAACGGTAGCTGCTATCCAGCAACACTGGGATCAGCTTGATGGCGTAATGATTGGTAGAGAGGCTTATCATAACCCTTATTTTTTAGCCGAAGTGGAGCAACAATTATTTGCCGAACCCATAAAAACTAGAACACAATTGTTACAACAATATATACCATACGTCGAAGAGCAACTGAACTTGGGAGAACCCTTGCAACGTATTTCTAGGCATATACTTGGCTTATTTGCAGGGCAGCCAAGTGGAAAATATTGGCGGCGTTACCTAAGTGAGAATGCCCGACTTAAAAACTCTGGTCCTGAGGTGCTTTTGGCAGCGCTAGCTGCTATGCAGTCGCATCAAACAAATGTTAATTAATCGATAATATCTCGGTATACTGCTTTTTCAATAAACAAATAATTTGCTATGGAAGATTTATACAAAAAGATCATCTTGGAAATTGGTGAAGATGTGGAACGCCAAGGTTTAGTTGATACGCCAAAACGGGCGGCGAAAGCGATGACATTTTTAACCAGTGGCTATCAAAAGAATATACATGATGTTGTAAATGGTGCCGTTTTTAATTCAGCAGCAGACGATATGGTTATCGTGCAAAATATTGAATTGTATTCAATGTGCGAACATCATTTATTGCCGTTTATTGGCAAATGTCATGTTGCGTATCTGCCGTCTGGTAAAGTGCTAGGCTTATCTAAAGTCGCCAGAATTGTTGATATGTTTGCGAGGAGATTACAAATTCAAGAACAATTGACCACGCAAATTGCCGATTCAATTCTTGAGGTGACGGGTGCAAAAGGGGTTGCTGTAGTGGTTGAAGCAAAACACCTATGTATGATGATGAGAGGTGTTGAAAAACAGAATTCATTAATGACAACATCCAGTATGCTGGGGCAATTTCGTAAAAATGCTGAAACACGTGCTGAGTTTTTAAGTTTATTGAAGATGAGCTCATAAGCTTTAGATGAAGAAAACAGCCGTCTTATTGGTTAATTTAGGGACCCCAGATGCACCTACGGAAAAGGCAGTCCGAGCGTATTTAAAAGAGTTTTTATGGGACCCAAGAGTGGTACAAATCCCACGTTTTATTTGGTGGTTTGTTTTAAATTGGGTGGTTTTAAGGAAGCGCCCTAAAGAGTCTGCTAAAGCCTACCGACAAATTTGGACGGATAAAGGCTCTCCTTTAATGGTGTTTTCCAAACGCATCCAGCGGGCAATGCAAGCCATTGCAGAGCAAGCACCCAACGGTGATTACAAGGTCTTTTTAGCGATGAGATATGGGCAACCATCCATAAGATCAGTTATGGAGGAGATAAAGCGCCATACGCCTGATAATATTTTATTGTTGCCGCTATACCCTCAATTTGCGACCTCTAGTACGGGGACTGCTTGGTATAAGTTTCGTTCCGAATATGAACAGTTGCAAGCCGCGCCCGACAGTAAAACAATTTTAGATTACCACGATGATGAAGGTTATATTGATGCGCTAGCGGATAGTGTGCGTCGGTATTGGGCGGATAACGGAAAGGCTGATTGTTTGGTGATGTCATTTCATGGGGTGCCAGAAAGAACGATTAGGCAAGGTGACCCTTATTTATTCCAATGTACTAAGACGGCGGAGTTGTTGGTTGAAAAGCTCGAGCTGGAGCCTTTAGAGTGGCGCTTGGTTTTTCAGTCTCGTTTTGGTAGAGACAAGTGGATACAACCCTATTGTGTAGATGTTCTGCAAACCTTGCCGCAGCAAGGCGTATTGAATGTGGATGTTATCTGTCCAGGCTTTGCAGCAGACTGTTTAGAAACATTAGAAGAAATTGCTCTGTTAAATAAAGACGTGTTTTTACAAGCAGGTGGTGAACAATATCGCTATATTCCGGCTCTAAATGATGATGAAAAACTTATTAAGGCATTATTTTCATTGGTTGAAAGCAATAATTTAACCGATTCAAAAACGTTGGAGGAAGGTTTGTAATGGCAAATTTTTTTGGCCCTAATTCTGGTTGCCCAATGTGCAAAATGATGAGGAGTATGGCCTTTAGTGGCATTGGTGCAGCAATCGGCGCGGGTATTGCGAGTTTGTTGGAGTTACAAAAAGTGGATGTTTGGTTAAGTGCAATCGGTGGCGCTTTTGTAATGGTTTTTATTGTGATGAAAAAACTGGAAAAAAAATGAGATTTATTATATTAGTTGGCATTATTTTATTGAGTAGTGGTTGTTCGCAGGAGCAGCAAAATAGAATCTCACGCTTAGGTGTGAATTGGTTGGAGGGCAACTACAAAGTTACTTTCTATGAAGGAAATTACAAAAAAGAATGGCTTGTATTGGATGGTAAAGTTACCTCAGAAGCAGAAAAAGGCTATTACTACTTTTGGGTAAAAGAAGGTGGTAAGAAAAAGTATGTGCAAACGCCAATTGACCGTACGATCATAGAAGAGTTTTAGCTGTTCGATGTGTGAATTGTTGGGAATGAGTGCAAATGTACCGACAGATATTTGTTTTAGTTTCAGTGGTCTTGTTAAGCGCGGTGGTGAGACGGGCGATCATAAAGATGGTTGGGGAGTTGCTTTTTATGAAGGCAAAGGTTATCGCTCATTTCATGACCCTATTGCTAGCGTTAACTCAGAAATTGCTAAGTTCATTCAGCAGTATTCAATTAAAAGTACAACGGTTATTTGCCATATTCGTAAAGCTAACCGAGGTCGAGTTTGCCTTGAAAATACACACCCGTTTTCTAGGGAGCTATGGGGCAAAACTTGGTCGTTTGCGCACAATGGTCAATTGAAAGGAATTAAAAAAAAGACACTCAAACACTTCATGCCTGTTGGTACAACAGATAGCGAATACGCTTTTTGTTGGCTGCTTGATCAACTTAAACAACAATTTCCAATAAAGCCATCACGTAAAAAAGTATTATGGTTAGCAATAGAGACGTTATGTGACGAAATCGCCAAGCTCGGTGTGTTTAATATACTGCTCAGTGATGCAGAAAATCTTTATGTTTACTGTGCCACAAAACTCGCATGGCTGACTCGTCAGTCGCCGTTTTCTGAAGCGCAACTAATTGATGCTGATGTTCGAGTTGATTTTAAACAGGAGACGTCGAAGCATGATGTGGTAACCGTTGTAGCGACGGAACCGTTAACCTCGAATGAGCAATGGACAACAATGGCTAAAGGACAATTTACAGTTTTTAGTGCCGGTAAGAAAAGGTATACAAACCTGAGTTAATGGCCAAAGAAAAGAGCGTAGGTTTTTTTAAATTGATCATTAACTGACGCAGTTACAGAGGGTACGACGTTGTAAGTTAAGCCTACTTGCTTCCATGCAGGGTCATCAACCAGCAGTGTGTGGGTTATTTCATTTTCGTCAGTTGTCGTACTTAGATGAGCAAGGTTGTTGGCTAAATAAATGAGCGTAGATTCAAGCTGGTGACTTGAAGATAGCTGTGGATGGTGATGGTATTTTGCGGGCGCCTGAATGGCATCAGGTATTTTCCACATTTCTAGTAAGCCGCCACCGACATCCGCGTGGGTAAAGCCAAAGGTTGCTATTTCAGCATCAATATCACTGAGCTGACTCGCTTTGCTTAATAAAACGGCAGAACGAGCTAGTTCGGGTGCTTTTTTATACATAACTAGTCTGCCAATATCATGTAATAAACCGCTGATAAAAATAGATGAGAGTTGGTTACATTTGGGATGGTGCTCAGATAAAAACTTAGCAAACAAAGCCGTCTCTAGACTATGAGACCAAAATTGTTTCATGTTTAACAGTGTATTTGGCAGGCTGGAAAACTTTTCTATAACACTGGTCGTTATAACCAATAAGCGTATCTCACGGTCACCAAGTATGGTAATTGCTTTGCTAATTGTTTGTACTGTTGCAGGAAAACCATAGAAGGCAGAGTTAACAATTTTTAACATCCTTGCTGAAAGAGAAGGGTCTTGCTCAATTATTTTAGCAATATCATCAGCTGTAGTGGTGTGCTTATCTAACGCTTCAGAGATCCGCATGAAGACTTCAGGGGGTGAGCATAAATCGATTTCTCCGCTCAGGAAATCACTAACCGATGCAATATTTTGTGCAAGCTGTACCATCATTTAACTTTAGCAGATTATTAAATTTTATTTGCGGCAAAGCTAAAAGTAAAAACCAGCTACAGTTAGTTGGCTGTAATTCTTGCTTTATACACAATATCTACTAGTATTCTAACGTGTATGAACAAATCAACGTATAGAGTTATCACTAAGGGTGTTAAATTATTAATAATAATTTCATAAACTTACTAAAATTAATGTTGACATGACATTAACTTTAGGCTTAAAGTTGTTGATAATAAAATATCGCCTAGCTAGGTGGTGGGGAGACAGGGATGTCATGTGAATAAGAATAAAAAAGGTATATTCATGAGTCCGATTGAAAGGTTACGTGATAAAAAAATTCTGATTATAGAAAATGATCAGGATAAGTTGATGCATCTACAGAATTTGTTGTCGTTGGCTGGTTTTAGAAATTTGATACCAGTAACAAACCATCAAGATGTGTTTGAGGCAATCCGTCCGTTGCAAAATAAAATTGATGAACTGGGGGTGATACTTTTATCTCACAATTTACCGCAATGTGATATTTACGAACTGAGCAAACTACTTACAACATTAGACGGGCATGATGCCATCCCGCTGATATTTTTAATGGATGAAACCGTTAGCATTGATGACAAGTTGTTAAAACAATGTCATCAAGCAAATGCCGCAACGGTAGTCCATTATCCTGATGACCCATTAACATTTTCTTCCTTAATGACGTTGGCGTTGGCACTGAAAAATGAACGTGATGACAGGTTAAATAATGATGCCAAATTAGTTATAGAACTTTCAGAAAGGCGCATTATGGAGGCAAGGCTACAGTACCTAGTTTCACATGATGAATTGACGGGGCTTTCAAATAGAAGTGGTTTAGAAAAAGCATTAAATTTTGCCATTCTTCGCTGTAAAAACTTTAAGCAAGAGGGCGCGCTGCTAGATATTGATCTTGATCAATTTAAGGTTATAAATGATATTGAAGGGCATGAGGTAGGTGATCGTTTATTGATCGAAATGTCAACCTTGATAAGGTCAAACCTTGATACAGAAGCATTTATAGCAAGAGTGGGGTCAAATTCTTATCAAGTTTTATTGAGCAAGGTATCGCAAAAACAAGTTGTTGAAATAGCAGATCAGCTTCGCTTAACGGTTGATACATTTGAGTTTGTAGCGGGTGGCAATACATACAATGTGTCTGCTAGCATTGGTGTAGCAATATTAGATCCAAAGCAAAAAATTAACCGAGCAAGTGAGTTAATGTCAAGGGCGCATCACGCCTGTTGTAATGCTAAAAAGCTCGGTAGAAATAAAGTTTACCTCTATGAGAATAATGATATTCAGCTAACAACACTCAGAGATGACGCTAAATGGGTGCCCAAAATTCGCGAAGCTTTACGTAAAGACCAGTTCAAATTAGTGTTTCAGCCTGTTGTACAAGTATCTGATGGCCGTGTTTCTCATTATGAGACGTTGTTGCGCTTGCAAAATGAACAAGGCGAGCTTTTATCACCTGAAAAATTTATTCCCGTTGCAGAACGTATGGGGCTTATCCAGCAAATAGATTTGTGGGTGGTTACCTCTATAATTGATCTGATTGCAGCGCTACCTGAAGCTGATAAAGATATCTCATTTACAGTGAATTTATCGAGCCACGCGTTACAGTGTGACTACATATTGCCGGTATTAAAACAAAAGCTTGAGAGTACGTGGGTATCACCTTCACGGTTAACATTTGAAATTACCGAAACAGCGGCGGTAACAAATTTCGAAAAAACGCGCCAAATGGTTTCCAAAATAAGAGCATTAGGTTGTCGGTTTGCACTAGATGACTTTGGAGCCGGGTTCAGTTCATTTAATTACATTAAGAACTTCCCAGTAGATTATTTGAAGATTGATGGTCAATTTATCAGTAATTTAGTTTGTGATGCGGCTGATCAAGTGCTGGTGAAGTCGATGATTGATGTAGCTCATAGCTTGGGAAAAAAGGCGATAGCAGAATACGTGTCAAATGCTGAAATTCTTCGTCTGTTAAAAGAGTTCGGCGTTGATTATGTTCAGGGCTTTTTACTTGGAAAACCTGAAATAAATTTATTAAATAATAGGTACATTTCCTTATCAGAACTTCTTAATAAACCGTTAGATATAGAGGAAATGGTCACCTCATAGCCACTTTTTTATGACATGATAGACATTCCGCGTGATCACGTATCGTCTTTATTTGTTGTTATTGTATGGCTGGATCGAAAACCAAAGCTAAGTCTGCTAGAAAAAATGTAAAAAAACGTAAACCTAAGCGTAAAAACAAAGGTTTTTTGAGTTCTTTAGTTGTTAAAATTGCATTAATCTTAAGCGTAATTTCCAGCATTTATATAGCGTATTTAGATTACACCGTACGTTCTCAGTTTGAGGGCAAGCGTTGGGAGCTTCCAGCGCACGTGTATGCGAGCCCAGTAGAACTCTTTCAAGGCCTATCAATGACGACAACTGAGTTTGAGGCCTTACTTCACGACTTGCATTATGAGCATAAGTCAGATTCAAATGTGAGCGGTATTTATACCCGTTCGGGGTCTATTTTTTCATTAACAACTAGGCAGTTCGATTTTTGGGATGGTAGTGAGGCGTCTAAGAGGGTGCAGATTCGATTTGCTCATAATCAAATTTCAAGCATTAAAGACCGTGCTTCAGGTCGTAGTTTGCCACTTCTAAGATTAGACCCAGTTCAAGTAGGGAGCTTCTATCCGAGCCATAAAGAAGATCGAGTACTGGTTAAAATCGATCAAGTGCCACAAACATTAATTGATGCATTGATTGCTGTTGAGGACCGTAATTTTTACGCACACTTTGGCGTATCTCCGAAAGGTATTTTACGCGCTATTTGGGTTAACTTTAAGGCTGGTTCAGTTGTTCAAGGCGGCAGCACATTAACCCAGCAATTAGTTAAAAACTTTTATTTGAGCTCTAAACGAAGCCTATGGCGTAAGGCCAAAGAGGCTGTAATGGCGATTATTTTAGAGCTGAGATATGAAAAAAATGATATTTTAGAAGCGTATTTAAATGAAGTTTTCTTAGGGCAGGACAGAGACCGTTCAATCAATGGCTTTGGTATGGCGAGTGTTTTTTATTTTAATCAACCATTGGCAGAGTTAAAGCCACATCAAGTAGCCTTGTTAGTGGGCATGGTAAAAGGGCCGTCATACTATGACCCWAGGCGTAACCCCAGYAGGGCGCTAAAGCGTAGAAACYTAGTATTAGATGAAATGACRAAACTAGGGCTGTTGCCGGAACARCAAAGACGAATAGCAAGWGGGTATGGCTTAAGYATTTCGARRTTYAAGCARCTTAAAAGYTCACGMTTCCCAGCGTTTCTTGAYCTTGTGAAGCGYCAATTAAGCCGTGATTACAATAATGAGGATTTAACCTCAGACGGTCTTAATATCTTTTCAACGCTGGATTATGGGATCCAAACTAAGGCTGAAAAAATATTTTCTGAGACGTTAACAGCATTAGCAAAACGCTATTCCCCGGACGAGGAGAAGCTGCAGGGTGCGATGGTTATCACACGGCGTGAAAGTGGTGAAATAGTAGCCATTATTGGTGATAAGAATACACAGTTTAATGGCTTTAACCGTGCACTTGATGCGATTAGGCCGATAGGTTCCTTAGTAAAGCCCGCCGTATATTTAACAGCTTTACTGGAGCCGTCTAAATACACATTGGCGACAACAATAGAAGATAAAGCGGTTAGCTTGAAGCAACAAAATGGTGAGCTCTGGACACCAAAAAATTATGACCTGGTTGAACACGGTGACGTTTCATTGCAGTCCGCTTTAGTCCATTCATATAATCTTGCGACGGTAAGGTTAGGTTTGGCAGTAAAAGTAGCAAATGTTAAACGTACGTTAGAGCTGTTAGGGATTAATCGGCCAATTAAACCGTACCCTTCGTTGTTGTTAGGCTCTTTATCGTTGTCACCGCTAGAGGTGACGCAAATGTATCAAACGTTTGCTGGCGATGGTTTCTTATCTCCATTGCGTTCAATTCAATCTATTTTGTCTAGTGATAAAGTGCCGCTACAGCGGTATCCATTAGTTGTTAGGCAAACGATTGACCCATCAGCCATGTACCTAGTAAATACCGCTATGCAAGAAGTAATGCGCTCAGGCACCGGTAAATCGGTATACCGATTTATGTCGGGTGAATATAACTTTGCAGGTAAGACAGGTACCACGGATGAATTACGAGACAGTTGGTTTGCAGGTTACAGCGGAGATTATGTGGCCGTTGTTTGGCTAGGCAGAGATGATAATAAACCGGCTCAGCTAACAGGCTCCCAAGGCGCATTACAAGTAT
>NVSW01000042.1 GCA_002401365.1 Piscirickettsiaceae bacterium
TATTTTAGAATGTCGAGAACTTCTTTAAGTTCTGCAATGATTTGCTGAATTTCGACCTTTACTTGGGTATTTTCGTTTGATGAATTATTACCAGACAAATGCGCCCTTGCACCACCAATGGTGTAGCCATCTTCATACAATAAGCCTCGAATTTGTCTGATCAATACTACGTCTTGACGTTGATAATAACGTCTATTACCACGTCTTTTAACCGGTTCTAGTTGCGGGAATTCTTGCTCCCAATAACGCAACACATGTGGTTTAACAGCACAAAGCTCACTCACTTCACCAATGGTAAAGTAGCGTTTTGCCGGAATAGCAGGTAATTCGTTATTGTGGCTGGGTTCCAGCATATGCTTCTACTCGTTCCTTAAGTTTTTGCCCTGTACGTAATGTAACAACACGACGTGCTGATATAGAAACATCTTCACCGGTCTTTGGGTTTCTACCTGGTCTTGCTTCTTTATCTTTTAATTCAAAGTTACCGAAGCCAGAAATTTTGACCTGTTCGCCTTTTTCAAGCGATCCTTTTATGCACTCAAACATTTTCTCTACGATTTCTTTGGCTTCACGTTTGTTCAAGCCAAGCTCATCAAAAAGGTGTTCAGTTAAATCAGCTTTTGTTAATGACATTTTTATTCTCTTAACTGAGCGTTAAATAAATTATTAATTTTATCAAGTAAATCGGCAATAAAGCCATCTACTTCCTCGTCTACCAGTGTCTTAGATTTATCCTGTAAAATCAAGCCTAAAGCGACACTTTTTCTTCCAGTTTCTACGCCTTTACCTTCATATACATCAAACACCAGCACGTCTTTAATTATCCCCTGTTGAGTATTAATATAGTTGATAATTTCATTTACGTGTAAGTTTTTGTCCATAACCAAGGCAATATCACGCCTTACAACGGGGAATTTTGTAACTGCCTCAAAGGTTGGAATATCTTGCAGTTGTAACATTTCTTGATTCAGTTCAACCAAATATACAGCCTGATTAATATCTAATGATTTTTCTAATACAGGGTGTAATAAACCAACAAAACCAACATGTTCAGAATTTTCATTAAGCAATTCGGCTGTTTGACCTGGGTGTAATGCGGGATGCTCTGCGGGTTTAAAGCTGAACTTATCGAGTACCCCATTCAGCTCTAGTATTGCTTCTACAGCGTGTTTCATATCATAGAAGTCGAACGAAGTTGACTTAACACTCCATTGCTCTGGTTGTACACGCCCCGTTGCTACAATGGATAACATTTGCTCTTGTTTTAACTCACCATTGACCACGGTAAACTTTAAACCTGTTTCAAAAAACTTAACGGTAGGCTCGTTATGTTTAAGGTTAGTTTCAACGGCCTTTAAAAGCCCCGCCCACAACGTTGTACGCATCACTGATAACTCTGATGAGATGGGGTTTTGTAGACGGTATACCTCATCCTTTGGCGTTAATTGAGACAATACCTTCTCATCGGTAAAGCTATAGGTAATCGCCTCTCTATAGCCCAGATCCACCAACAAGTCTTTTATCCGATCAATAGGCTGTATTTTTTCTTCTATTAACTCAAGCTTTCCAGATACATTTAAGCTATTTTGTGGCAATTTATCGTAACCATATAGGCGGGCTATCTCTTCAATCAAATCTGCTTCAATCGCCATATCAAAACGATAACTGGGCGCTGTGACCTGCCATTCATCACTGGCCTTTTCAATTTTCATGTCCAGCGTTGTCAAATAGGATTCAATTTCACCATCACTTAGACTGATACCCAACAAACGCTGTACCTGAGCCACGCGGAACTGAATGGCCTTTGAATTAGGCAAGTATTGTTCCGAACTAACATCTGTCAGTGGCCCTGCATTGCCGCCTGCAATGGCAATTAGTAGCTCTGTCGCGCGGTTTAATGCACGATACGACAGTTGAGGATCCACACCTCGCTCAAAACGATGTGAGGCATCTGTATGCAAGCCATAACGCCGTGATTTACCGGCAATAGCTAATGGCGAGAAAAATGCGCATTCTAGAAAAATATCACTGGTTTGGTCACCCACTGCTGATGATTCGCCACCCATAACACCGGCCATCGCTAATATTTGTTTTTGATCCGCAATAACTAAAATATCATTATCCAGCTCAATCTCTTGCTCGTTAAGCAATGTTAGCTTTTCAGATGCTTTAGCGCGCCTAACAACCAAGTCACCCTCGATTTTAGCTAAGTCAAACGCGTGTAGTGGTTGCCCCAGCTCTAGTAGTACATAGTTGGTCACATCTATGAGTGGGCCAAGGCTACGCTGGCCACACCTGCGTAGTTTTTCTTGCATCCAAATGGGTGTCGTTGCTTTAGCATCAAGCCCCTCAATAACTCTGCCCAAGTAACGCGGGCAATCTTCTACGGCGGTAACAGACACTGCTTGAATTGTTTGTGTCGCTTCAACAACCTTCGTGTCATCAAGTGATATAAATGGTTGTTCGGAAAAACAAGCAATCTCACGGGCAACACCTTCAATACTCAAACAGTCAGCACGATTCGGCGTTAAATCAACGTCAATAATCGTGTCATTTAGTTGTAAATAGTCACGTATATCTGTCCCTACGGGCGCATCGACTGGAAGCTCCATTAAGCCCTCTGCAGAATCGGCTAAACCAAGCTCTTGCTCAGAACACAACATACCATTAGAAGGCTCTCCTCTAAGCTTCGAGGCTTTAATTTTAAAATCACCCGGTAAAATAGCCCCTACCGTTGCAACGGGCACGCGTAGCATAGCCCTTACGTTAGCAGCACCGCAGACGATATCTAATGCGTCTTTATCACCAATAGATACTTTGCATAATCGCAATTTGTCAGCATTTGGGTGCGCTTCAACAGACAGCACTTCACCCACTACGATACCGCTAAATTCGGCGGCGGCTGGTGCAACAGAATCCACCTCTAAACCCGCCATCGTCAGTTTTTCAACTAACTCATTGGTTGGCAGCGTGTAATTTACAAATTCTTTTAACCATGCTTCGTTAACTAACATTATCTACACTCACTAATCTAGTTAAATTGTCTTAGAAACTTAAGGTCGTTTTCAAAAAACAACCTTAAGTCATTTATTTTATAGCGAAGCATTGTCAGCCTTTCAACTCCCATACCAAATGCAAAACCTGAAAACTCATCCGCATCAATATTAATATGTCGAAATACTTCGGGGTGAATCATCCCACAACCCAGCACCTCTAGCCATCCGGTATGGCTGCACACACGGCAACCTTTGCCATCACACATGACGCACTCAATATCAACTTCAGCCGAGGGCTCTGTAAATGGAAAATAAGAAGGCCTAAAACGTACCTTCATATCGCGTTCGAAAAATGCTTTTAGAAACTCACTTAGCACACCCTTAAGGTCTGCAAAATTAATCTCCTTGTCAACAACAAAACCTTCCACTTGATGGAACATTGGCGTGTGCGTTAAATCAGAGTCACAGCGATATACTCGACCCGGTGCAATCACTTTTATAGGCGGTTGTTGATTTTCCATCACTCGAATTTGCACAGGTGATGTATGGGTTCGTAACAATGTGTGCTCATCGAAATAGAAGGTGTCATGCATAGCACGCGCAGGGTGATGGGCTGGAATATTAAGCGCTTCAAAATTATGAAAGTCGTCTTCAACTTCTGGCCCTGTCGCAACATCAAAGCCAATACGGCTAAAGATCTTTTCAATGCGGCGCATCGTTCTGGTGACTGGGTGTACGCCACCGATCTCTTGACCACGCCCAGGTAGCGTCACATCGATGGTTTCTTCGCTCAGACGTTGGCTCAATAATTCAGCCTCAAGCGTCGTTTTACGTTGATTTAATGAGTCTTCAAAAATTTTCTTCGCTTGATTAATCGCCGCGCCAGCCTTCGGCCTTTCTGCTGCTGACAAGCTACCCAAGGTCTTCATTTGGCGGGTAAAAATACCTTTTTTGCCTAAGTATTCAACCCTTATCTTTTCTACAGCAGATAACGAATCAGCAATCACCAATTCCGCTCTGGCTTGTTTTACGACACTATCTAATGAATTATCCACATCAACACTTTTCGTCCGTTCAAATAAATAAAGGAAAGATCAACTGACCTTTCCTTTACAAAAGTACCCTTATTTACTGCTTTTGCTCAATGCAAAAACGGTTTACTTAAGGTTTATAGTTTTGCTTTCGCAGTAGCTACTAATTCAGAAAATGCAGGTTTATCAAACACTGCCATATCTGCTAATACTTTTCTATCAAGACCAATTGAAGCTTTCTTTAGGCCATTCATAAATCGGCTATAAGACAAACCACAACTACGTGCACCAGCATTAATACGAGCAATCCATAACGCACGGAATTGACGTTTTCTTTGGCGACGATCGCGGTAAGCATATTGGCCTGCTTTAATAACCGCTTGTTTAGCAACACGGTAGATACGACTACGCGCGCCGTAATAACCTTTTGCTTGTTTTAATATTTTTTTGTGTCTTGCTCTGGCAACGACACCACGTTTTACTCTAGGCATTTCTTTTCCTCAATAAAGCTTAATTAATTGGATACCATCCGCTTCTATTATGATTTATGGCCTAAACCATAACTCTAAACATTAGCTGTAAGGCAACATCCGCCTTGCACTTTTCATGTCTGACGCATGAAGCAACGACGCTTTACGCAGTTGACGCTTACGCTTGGTAGATTTTTTGGTCAAAATATGACGCAAATGTGCTTGTTTATATTTAAAMGCGCCCGTTCCCGTTTTTTTGAAACGTTTGGCAGCGCCACTGTTTGTCTTCATCTTCGGCATTACAATACTCCGTTTATTAATTTTTTCTTGGCGCCATGACCATAACCATCTGGCGTCCTTCAAACTTTGGCCATTGTTCGACCACAGCTAATTCATCTAAATCTTTTTCTACCCGTTTGAGTAGTTCCATACCCAGCTCTCTGTGTGCCATTTCTCTGCCACGAAAACGAACCGTAATTTTGGTTTTATCACCATTTTCTAAAAATGACTTTAGATTACGTAACTTTACGTTGTAATCACCAATGTCTGTACCAGGGCGAAACTTAATCTCTTTTACCTGAACATTCTTTTGCTTCTTTTTCGAGGCCTGTAATTTCTTACTGGCTTCAAACTTAAACTTGCCATAATCCATGATCTTACACACGGGCGGCTTCGCCGTTGGAGACACTTCAACCAAATCCAGCTCTACTTCATCTGCTAAACTCTTGGCTTGTTCAATTGTAACGACGCCTATTTTTTCACCTTCATGATTAATAAGCCTTACATTCGGCGTAGTAATATCTTCGTTAATTCTTACTTTTTTTGTTGCGATTTTACAATCTCCAAAATTTCAAGCTAGGTTACATGAGCCTTTATAAACTCACTGAGCAATTACATTTTAAAAAATAAAAGAAAACCCTCAAGGTTCTAATTTACTACGTTCGGCAATATTCTTTGCCAATAACGCCATAAAGTCCTCGGGAGTGAAATTACCCATGTTTTTTCCACTTAAAGAACGTACCGCTAATTCGTTGCTTTCGACTTCTTTATCGCCAATTACAACCAAGTACGGAATGCGCTTTAAAGTGTGCTCGCGAATTTTAAAGCCGATCTTCTCATTTCTCAAGTCTATTTTGACTCTGATGCCTTGTTTTTGAAGGATTTTTGCAATTGAGGCCACATAATCGTTGTTTTTGTCAGTAATTGACATCAAAACGACTTGTGTTGGCGCTAACCACACTGGAAACTTGCCCGCAAATTCTTCAATCAAAATACCAATAAATCGCTCAAGTGAACCTAAAATCGCTCGATGAAGCATGACGGGCGATTGTCGCGATCCATCTTCTGCAATATATTGTGCATCCAAACGTTCTGGCATGGAGAAATCGACCTGAATTGTGCCACATTGCCAAACTCTTTCCAAACAGTCTTTAAGAGAGAATTCAATTTTTGGGCCATAAAATGCGCCTTCACCTGGTTGTAAGTCCCAATCCAAGTTTTTCGCGTTCAGCGCTTCTTCAAGCGCTTTTTCTGATTTGTCCCATACCTCATCTGACCCCACGCGTTTTTCAGGGCGTGTTGACAGTTTAATAAT
>NVSW01000043.1 GCA_002401365.1 Piscirickettsiaceae bacterium
ATACGGCGAAAGCAAACATGCCACGATACCGATCCACGCATTGTTCGCCCCATTCTTCCCATGCGTGAACAATAACTTCTGTATCGCAATGGCTTTCAAACACATGGCCTTTTGCTTTTAGCTCAACAGAAAGCTCTTGGAAATTATAAATTTCACCGTTATAGGTCACCACAACAGATTTATCTTCGTTAAACAGTGGCTGCTGGCCGTGTGACAAATCAATAATAGATAACCGCCGATGGCCAAACCCTAAGCCGGGCTCTAAATGCAAACCGCCCTCATCTGGGCCACGATGAAACTGCGTTTCATTCATTTGGTGCAGTAAATCTCGGTTGATTTCAGCGTTATTGTTAATATCAAATATACCGACTATGCCACACATAACTACGCCACCTCTTGTTGCAGCTTATTCGTTTCTTTTAAATACATCGTTTGATAATTTAAAACCATTTGTTGCAAACTCAAGCTATTTTCAATCCGTTGCCGACCCGCTTTCCCATGCTTTATTCTTAACTCTTTATTCTTCACGTATCTCTCAAGAGCGTTTGCCAAGGCATCTGTATCATCACTGTCTACTAGCAAGGCCGTTTTATCTTCAAGCACTATATCTGCGTTACCGCCTACCTTGGTGGCAACAACAGGCAAGCCTGTTGCCATCGCCTCAAGTAACGTATTTGAAATGCCTTCCGCTTTTGAGGGCAAACAAAAAATATCAAAATTCTGTAGCAATTCTGCAACATTTTTACAATCGCCTGGTAGCCAACATTGTTCTGTCAATTGCTCGGCCACCAATAAATTTTTAACAGTCGTAAGCTCGCGCCCCTCGCCTATCATCACTAAAAATATATCTTTAATATTTTTTTTATGTAATTGAATAAATGCCTTAACTAAGTTTTCTGGATTTTTAATACGCTCCATACGACCTACGTAACCTATAACCACTTTATTTTTGACCTTTTCACCCGCTAAAACCTGCATTGTGTTTTTATTTTTTGGCGAAAAAGCCAACACATCAACACCATTACAAATGCGTGTTATTTTTTTGCTTGGTATATGAATGACTTCATTTAAATAACATTCCAGCTCTTTGGATAGGGGAATAAATCGGTGAATAAACATGCTGCAAATTTTCCTAATCCATTGGTATTTCTTATTCTTTCCCTGTGGGTCACTCACATCCCAGCCGTGTTCACCATGTACACGCACCTTCACGCCTGAAAAAAAAGCGGGAATTTGAGCCTCAATCGACGTCATATTCCGCGTATGCACAACGTCTGGCCTTAACCTTTTAAGTACTTTATACAGTTTTATGTATAAGCCAATATCTTGGCCTGGTTTTTTATGCAGGGAAATAATTTCAACATCTTGCCGTTTAATACGATCGGCAAAACTGTCTGATTCTGTCAGGCAAATAATGCTATGTTTAAACGTTTCCTTCGGTAAATTATTAATGAGGTTAACTAAACCATTCTCTAGCCCACCTGTTTTTAAAGCGTAAATGATATGACTAATATGAATCTGTTTTAACGTCGTCATTTTATCGACGGCTAACTAAACCAAGGGGCGCTATTGTAGCTGGAGCCACTTGTATAAAGTTTTTTAACCGTTGACGTGACTCTTCCAAGTTCCCCTCATAAGATGTCAGCAGTGCAATTTGCCGATTTCCTTGATCATTGAGTAATAGGATATTCATTGCTTGGTACACTTTGCCCAGCAATACATTGGTGGTTTTTTTATCGCCTATCTCATACCAGAGCCAGACTAACCTTTTGCGACCTAAGCCACGGTATATAATTTCTTTTACTGTAAACCCATCGTTAGCTTGAAAAGAATGCGTCGACTCATCTTCCCATTTGTCGAGATTAAAAAACCTATTGGTTGAATTGATCAACTCTTGGCCATCATCTTCTTTTTCGTAATGGGCTATATAGAGGCTTACGGTCCCCTTATCTGAAATATATTGTTCGGCTTTTAGTTCTTGAACACCCGGAAAAACAGGTTGCCAGTTTGTCGTAATATCACTCGTAACGCCCCATGTGGCGTCTACTTTCGGCATTGAAATACTGTATTGATTCTGGATTTGTTGGTTTCGTAGCAAGGACTCTGTTAAGCCGCCACTTATAGCGATGACTATTGTCATTATCGTAGGAATAGTTAAGCCTTTGCTAAACCCTTCGCCCAAACTATCACCTGAGCCCACTTCAATAACTTCAGGCTCTGGATCAGCCCAATACATTCCCAGCCAAAATAATAGAAACATCACTAAACCAAAAAATAGCCACCCGTATACTAGGTGATCTACGCCGGTTGCTAATGCCATATCACTGAAGTGGCCGATCATAACGATACCAAACGCTCTGAGCCCATTGGCCAAAATAGGCACCAACAACGACAATAATATAAAAATTGTGCGCTTTACAAAACTTTGGTAATTTAAGTACGCGAAAATGCTCCCTAAAGCAAACGAGGCAATGATATAGCGCACACCACTGCACGCTTCAGCTACTTCCCAGTTACCTGTGGGTAAGGTCAAAAAACGCCCTTCTTGATACACCGGTATGCCCGTTAAGTTGATTGCCCATACGGTAAATTCTGCCGTCACATCAATCATTACCGGAATTAACTGCTCACCAAAAGGCACCGCAAAAAACAAATACATCAGTGGAAACAGGGAGGCATAAAAGAGTTTTGTGCCAAACATCGCCCAACACGTTGATATGACCATGCCAATAAAGGCGACTTGCATAAATAACGTAACCCCAACCAAACTGGCCAGTAACCAAAGCAACGACGATAAAAATAAAAACAATACCCCCAGCCAACTAAAGCTAGGTGTTATTTGGCTAAGTTCGCTACGGCGTTGCCACAACAAGTAAATTGAAATCGGAAATATCACGAACCCATGTGTATAAGTACCGTAATGCCACCAAGTTTGTACCATCGACTCTATTGTCTGGTAAAACATTGCCGTRATGGCCATTAAWACTAGGGMGCATGCAATAAGCGCRTTYTTCCACTGTTGTTKGATTGTAGGGTTTGTCATTAATTTAACCTAAGGACTTTGATATGAAAGGTCCCAAGAAATTAGCCAATGGTAACGGTAAGCGGCGCCACATATTGATAAAAAACGCGTACTTTGGGTTATTCGGATTGACCTCAGGAATGGCATTAGCTTTTACTAAATAATATTCATAAAATAACGGCTCTGGTGTAAAACCCCAATTTTTTTTGAAACTATACGAGCCTGCGTTTTGTTTGCTACGCCCGTAATCAAAATATTTAATGCCTTCCGCACCAGACTTTTTCAATAATGACCAGTACATAAAATCGTTGGCTTTAAGGGAGCGCGCAGCACTCGTTCCACCGCCATAATAAGGCAGCACTTCATCTTTGAAGTAAAAGCTTAATACACTGCTGACCGTTTGCTTATCTTTGGAAATGGTTGTTATGCCCGTTTCATCACCAAATACCTCTAGCAGTGTGGAAAAGTATTTTTTAGAAAAAACTGGTGTTCCCAAATTCCTCACACTGGTGGAATACGCTAAATAGAGCGCTTCTAAATCTTTTGCCGATGATACATCCAACTCCGCCTTGATGCCCTTGCGAACCACTGCACGTTGTTTTCTTGGAATAGCAGCCAAATTCTTTTCTTCATCTTCCTCTATTTCCTTGCGAAAATAAACATACATATCTTTACTTGGCCAATCGGGGTGACGCTGTTTTTTATTTCGTAATTCTAAGTAGTCTACTTGTAATTCATCCGCAATTTCGCAGGCTTTTTGTTCTAGTCGTTTTGCAGTTTGCTCATCATTCGCTACAACGCCCCCATACACGCAAAAAGGGGTAGAAATGAGCGCATCACCAAATAATTTACTGTTGACACGTGCCAACGGAAGAATCCCAACAATGTTGTTGTTAACTTTCGCCAATAAGAAATAACATGAATGTCCAAATGCAGTTTCTAAGACTGTTTTCCACCCCGCTTTATGAAAAAACGTGGCCTCTTCGTGATGGTTTACAAAATCATCCCACGGCTCAAATTCCACAGCTGATAATTGTGTAATGTGTATGTCTGTACTCGTCGATTCCATTTTTTCTTGTTGAATTGCTGACAACGTTTCATCCTTATATACATCAGTAAAGCTTACTTTTGCACGTGTTGTTGACCTGCTATAAACACATCATCCATCGTGCCCCATTCAAAGTCGGTTAACAGTTTATCCAAGCGCTTAAACATATGTTTTAAGTTAATATAATGTCTAAATTTCGTTTTTAAAGGTATACCCTGCTGGCGAGGTTGCTCTGAATCTATTTCCCACGGGTGAAAATAGAATACCGTTGACTCGTTATCTTCATCATTCACCTTAGCTATCATCCACTTGGAAAATTGATAAGGAAAAAATCTAAAATAACCACCGCCACCCACTGGCAACCGTTTGCCTACTAAATCTAACGTACTAATAGGCACTTCAATTAAACTTTTACCGTCCTTTTCTAAAGGATAGTATAAAAATCGAGATGCGCTAGGCATACCATAGTGATCATGCTGAATTGGATAAATACTAGAGCTATATTTGTAACCCGCTTTATCCAACATATCATGCGCCCAGGGTGTTTTTTCACCCATTGAGAAACTCGCTGCACGATAGCCTTTTACCGCTTTCCCTGCTATGTCTTCTAATAGTTTTTTGGTGTGGCTAATATCGGCTAAAAACTCATCCGCGGTCTGGTCACTCACTCGAATATGCTGGTAACCATGGCTCGCTAGTTCATGCCCTTCGTCCACTATTTTTTTAACGACTTGAGGGTAATTATCGGCAACCCAACCCAGTGTGAAAAATGTTGCTTTCGTTTCGTGATCAGATAGTAATTGTAAAATTCTATCCATATTATTTTCGAGGCGACAAGGAATAGTACCCCAGGATGATTTCTGAATATGACGTTCAAATGCCGACACTTGAAAATAATCTTCAACATCAATGGTCATTGCATTTTTGATAGTCACATTAACCCTCTTAGTATCTATAAGCGAATTACAGATTAGCTAGCCATTTTTTAGTGATTTCTGCGATTCGGATAGCGGCTTTGCCATCCCAAAGCTCTGGTCTGCGGCCCTTTTTGCCACCTGACTCGAGCGTTTTCAGCGCTGTGGCGATTATTTTATCGGCATCTGTACCTACTACCGTATTCGTACCGCCGGTAACAGTAACGGGGCGCTCTGTGCTTTCACGCAGCGTAATGCAGGGTGTGCCAAACGCTGTTGTTTCTTCTTGTATACCGCCTGAATCTGTCAGTACTAATGTCGCCTCTTTCATCAACCCTAAAATTTCTAGGTATGCAGCAGGAGGTAAACGAACGATGCCTGCCTGATCCAACTTTTCAGTCAGTCCAAACTCATCCAGCTTGCCAGCTGTTCTGGGGTGAATAGGAAAAACCAATTGTAGCTTTTTGTTGACCTCTATCAATGCATTAACCAGTTTGGTTAAACACGCTTTATCATCAACATTTGAAGGCCTATGCAAGGTGACCAAGCCAAATTTCTGCCCTTGCTGCCAACTCACTTGGTTTAACGATTTTTTTATACTATCACTAACGGGTATCGCCCGATTTTGATGATTCATTAATGTATCGATCATTACATTACCGGTAAAATGCACTTTACTGGCGTCAATGCCTTCTTTTACTAGGTTATCGATTGCATCGGCTTCGGTTGTAAACAGTATGTCTGAAATCTGGTCGGTTAAGATACGGTTTATTTCCTCGGGCATCTGCCTGTCGCCACTGCGTAAGCCTGCTTCAACATGGATAATGGGAACACCTTTCTTAACCGCAACCAATGCGCAGGCAATCGTTGAATTAACATCGCCTACTACAAGAATGGCTTTAGGGTTTAGTTGATCCAATGTTTTTTCAAACTTGAGCATAATATTTGCAGTCTGCTCAGTATGACTCCCTGCTCCCACGCCTAAATCAACATCTGGTTCTGGTATTCCCAACTGATCAAAAAACGAATCTTTCATTTTTTGATCATAATGTTGCCCTGTGTGCAGT
>NVSW01000044.1 GCA_002401365.1 Piscirickettsiaceae bacterium
CGGCTTCTTCTAATATTTTTTTGCTGGGTTCTAGCTCGAGGTAATGGCCATAACGTTGTCCACTCCAGCTTTCCCCATTACCGCGGGGGTTAGAGGTGAATAAAATACCATCGGTACGTAAACTTTGGTAAAGTTTTTTTAAAACATCCAATAGCTCAGTAAAAGGCACATGGAATAGGGTTGCATTAGCGAAAATTCCATCAAAATGATCGGCAGGTAAATCCATAGTGACAAAGGTTTGGTTGATGGTGGGGCAACCGCTGTATTCAGTAGCCATGTTGCAAAATTCTCTAGAGCCATCTAAGCCTGTAGGGTTATGTCCTAATGATTTAAAGTAATGCAAGTCGCGCCCGGGTCCACAACCTAAATCAAGAATATTTAATGCTTTATCGTTAGGTAACGCAGCCAAAAATGCTTGTGTGTTTTGTGAAACATCGTGGTCTTTTGTACCAGTCCAAAAAGCCTTAGCATTGTTTTCGTAATGCCCAATAGTTAAGGACTCTTTTTTCTCATAATCTTTCATTTGTTAATTTATGTTATACAACTGAATAAGAATGTCAAACGGGCAAGCTTAGCGGGGCGATAACCGGTAAAATAAAATAATGGATATTACACATATTTTAGATGGTTTGAATGATGCACAGCGAGATGCAGTGAGTGCACCAGAGAAGGCAGCACTTATCCTTGCGGGAGCAGGGAGTGGGAAAACACGGGTGTTGGTTCACCGCATTGCGTGGTTAATGCAAGTTGAGGGAATTTCACCGTTTGGTATTTTAGCGGTAACGTTTACCAACAAAGCGGCTGGCGAGATGCGAGAACGGGTACAGGCGATGCTGAAAACGCCTGTTGGGGGCATGTGGATAGGTACATTCCATGGCATAGCGCATCGTCTACTTAGAATGCACGCGCAGGAACTGGGGCTCCCTGATGCCTTTCAAGTGCTGGACTCGGATGATCAATTCCGCATGATTAAGCGGCTGTTAAAAGCGATGAATGTGGACGATTCTCGCTGGCCACCCCGTCAGGTGCAATGGTTTATTAATGCACAAAAAGATGAGGGCAAAAGAGCAGCTCATATTGCACCTTCAGGCGATCATTTTGAGCAAAAAATGGTGGAAATTTATGCCGAATATGAGCGAGCGTGCCAGCGTTCAGGGTTGGTGGATTTTGCTGAATTACTATTGCGGGCACACGAGTTATTACGTGATAACGATGACGTAAGAGCGCATTACCAACAACGGTTTAAACATGTGCTGGTGGATGAGTTTCAAGATACCAATACGATCCAATATGCATGGTTGCGTTTGCTGACTCAGGAGGCTGAAAATTTATATGTGGTAGGGGATGATGACCAGTCTATTTATGGTTGGCGTGGTGCAAAAATTGAAAATATTCACCGTTTCCAAAAAGACTATAGCGACCATAAGGTCGTACGCTTAGAGCAAAATTACCGTTCCACCGGTACGATATTAAAAGCTGCAAATGCGGTCATTGTTAACAATGATAGCCGCATGGGGAAAGAGCTATGGACGGACGGTGAGGATGGAGAATTAATTTCTTTATACTCTGGTTATAACGATCAAGATGAAGCGCGTTTTGTGGTTGATAGAATTAATGATTGGATAACAAATGGTCACGCGCGCGCAGAAGCGGCCATTTTGTATCGCTCCAATGCGCAGTCGCGGTTATTTGAAGAATATTTAATGGCAGCAGGCATTCCTTACAGGGTGTACGGCGGTCACCGGTTCTTCGAGCGGATGGAAATTAAGAATGCGCTCGCGTATATGCAATTAGCAACGCACCATGAAAATGATGCGGCCTTTGAACGAATTGTTAATACGCCAACGCGTGGTTTAGGGACACGCACCTTAGATATTATTCGTGAGCAAGCTCGGGCGCAAAATATAAGTCTTTGGCAGGCGGCAAACAAACTGTGCCAGAGTGTTGAGCTCAGCGGTCGAGCGCTCAACGCGTTAAGCGGCTTTATGGCATTGATTCGCCAGCTTGTCGATGATATGCAATCGATGACGTTACATGAGAAGGTGGAGCAGGTGATTGCTCGTTCTGGTCTTATTGAGCACCATCGAAAAGAAAAAGGCGAAAAAGGTGAAGCTCGGGTGGAAAACTTAGAGGAGCTTAGCAATGCGGCACGGCAATTTTCTTATGAAGCGGATGTTGATGATGGCTTAGGTGAGTTAGATTCCTTTTTAGCACACGCAGCATTAGAAGCTGGCGATGCACAGGGTGATAAGTTTGAAGACTGCGTGCAATTAATGACCTTGCATTCAGCTAAAGGGCTAGAATTTCCGTTGGTATTTTTAACGGGTATGGAGGAAGGGCTATTTCCAAGTCATCGCTCGGTAGATGACATCAGCAAGCTGGAAGAGGAACGCCGCTTAGCATATGTAGGTATAACTCGCGCGATGCAACAGTTATACATCACGTATGCTGAGTCACGCCGTTTACATGGGCAAGAAAGTTACCCCATGCCTTCACGGTTTATTCGAGAAATCCCAGCGGAGTTGATGCAAGAGGTGCGCTTAGGTGCGCGTGTTTCGCGACCAGTTGCAAGTAATTATAACGTCAGCCTTAAAGAAGAGTCTTCTAGCGGTCTAAGATTGGGGCAGCGTGTTTTGCATGCCAAGTTTGGAGAAGGCGTGGTGCTTAACCATGAAGGCAGCGGAGCACAAGCGAGGGTACAGGTTAATTTTACATCGGCTGGTAGTAAGTGGTTGATGTTAGCCTATGCTAAATTAGAAGCTATTTAAAAGCTCTATATTAAGTGAGTAATATACAAAATGAGTTGGGCGCTGTTACAGATGTAATGGTTAATATTGGCTATTTTTCCTACGTACAAAGTGATTTGTGGCGTTGGTAAAGCCGAATGATTGATTTAAGATGTTTGTAAGGGGTGTTATAAGAAAAAAACATTAATCGGAAGGTGGGCATGATGGGGAAAAAATTATGTGTTGGGTTGCTGTTGTTGAGTTTTTGTTCAGTGGGTTTTTGTGCAAAAAATGCGTCTAGTTCTTTGTTGTACAGCCTGCCAATACAAGTGACAAAGAATGTCTGGTCTGCAATAGGCGCAACTGCACCACCTACTTACGAAAACTCAGGGCATAACAATAATCTAACATTCATCATAACGTCGGCAGGGGTTGTTGTCGTAAACGCGGGTGATAATTATTTATTAGCAAAAGCTCTACATCAAGAAATTAAAGCACTTACCAATCAGCCGGTTAAATATGTGGTATTGGAAAATGGCCAAGGCCATGCTGCATTGGGCTCCAATTATTGGCAACAGCAAGGCGTTCCCGTTATTGCCCATATTGAAACAAAACAAGAATTGGAGTCGCATGGCTATGATATTTTAGATCGTATGCGTCGCGGCCGAAAAGAAAAATCTAAGGGTACGGAATTAGCGCTGCCAGACGAAACGTTTGCGGATAAAAAAGTCATTCAGCTCGGCGAGGAGCGAATTGAGCTATTGCACCTTGGGCCATCGCATAGTCCAGGTGATATTGTGGTGTGGTTGCCAAACCAGTCACTCGTGATTGCTGGCGATATGGCTTTCCATAAACGCTTGTTACCGGTAATGGAGCATACCGATACCGCGGCGTGGCTGGAGACGTGGGAGACGTTTGCAAACTTGGATGCAAAAATAGTCATTCCTGGGCACGGCGGGCCGACTAATATGCAAGAAGTGACAACGTATACACACGATTATTTAGTTTATATGCGAGAGCAAATTAACAAAATACTGGAAAATGATGGAACATTGCATGAGGCTACCAAAATAGATCAGTCAGCCTATGAGCATTTGGATGTGTTTGATGAGTTGGGGTTAAGAAACGCCAGCACAATGTTTCGACAAATGGAATTTGAATGAATGACCTAAGACATTAAAAGGTTAATCGCTAACAGAAAAAACACCCCAGCCGCTATTTTATTCAGTGACAATTGGATACGAGGTGAGCGCTCTAATCGTTTTTGTAATTTTCCACCAGCATAAGCAATGCCGCTGAATACCAGTAATGCGATGGTAGCGAATATGCTACCTAAAATAACGACGTCAGAAATATAAGAATTTGTATTCGTGGGTATAAATTGCGGTAAAAATGCAATGAAAAATAATGATACTTTTGGGTTCGTGCTACACATAATAATGCCACGCTTATAATAAGCAGAGCCAGTTAATGGTGGTGAATGCTTTACGGTACTAGGTTCATCGGTAAGGGTTATGTATGCAAGGTAGGTGAGATAACTTGCGCCAAAAACTTTTAAAGCGGTTAACGCCCAAGTTGCTTGGAAAACCACAGCGACTCCCAAAGCAACCATTGTTATATGAATGGCTAAGCCGGTACATAACCCAAGGGTGATTAATATACCTGCTTTTTTACCGTACAGTGCAGACTGAGTGAGGACAAATAGGTTATCAGGCCCTGGCGATATGGCCAACAATAGGGATGCAACTATAAAAATAGTTAATGAATCCATGAAGGTGGCCGAGAACTCATGGTTTTTGGCTAATTCGTTTTGCAGTACCGGTTGCAATTAGAATGTAAGTGTTTAATCTGTTGATGGGCGATATTTGCGTTGTATGCCTTGTAAAAAATTACGTAATATTTGGTCTTTACACGCACGAAAGTGCTTGTGGTCGCTGCGGCGAAAGAACGCACTCAGCTCATGTTTGCTGATGGTTATATCAGCTAAATTTAAAATGGCGAGGACGTCATCGTTTTTTAAATCAAGTGCAATTTTTAATTTACGAAAGATGATATTGTTGTTTAGCTTTTTCTCTGGTTCGGGTGTAGGGCCGTCTTGTTTGCCTCTATTATTAACGATTAGACCATTTAAAAAGGTGGCAAGCTGTTTATCACCACAGCCAACATAACCTTCGTCATCATCTTTTTTTAGCCAATTTTGAAGCTCATCGCGAGAGACATCAAGCCCTGCTAGTTTGAATAATTCAATCACTTTTGGGTCGCTAAAATCGAACGTGTAGCGAAGACGGCGTAAAACATCATTATTTGTCACTAAAAAATTCCTAAAAGTTGCATCTATTACTAGAGTTATTATAAAGGCTTTTAAAAAGCCATTGGGTAAAGTCGTCTAATCGTTTTAATACCGTCTAAAACATCTTGCGATAGTGTTATATCAATGGATGCAATATTACTTTTTAATTGCTCCATTGTTGTTGCACCGATCAGGTTCGAGGTAATAAATGGCTGTTGGTTAACAAATGCTAGCGCCATTTGGCATACATCTAGCTGGTGTTGTTTTGCTAATGTTATATAGGCTTCAATAGCCGCATCAGTTTGGGGGTTAATGCGATGGTCGATACGGGTGTCAATCTCTAAGCGTGTTCCCTTAGGCATTGCACCATTAAGATACTTTCCGCTGATTAAACCACGTGTCAGAGGTGACCAAGCTAACAGACCACAATCTTCATGCAGGGAAATTTCACTTAGGTCAGGCTCAAAATGACGAGCTAATAAAGAATATTCGTTTTGAATAGATGCCATACGTGGGAGAGTATGTTTTTCGGATAGCTCAAGCCATTTTGATGTGCCCCAGGCCGTTTCGTTAGACAGGCCAATGTAGCGAATCTTTCCTTCTTGGATAAGTTGTTGAAGGGTTTCTAGTACGTCAATAAAATTATCTTCGACTGCTTGTTTGTCAAAACTGGGGGCATAGTCCCAAATTTGACCAAAATGATACGAGCCGCGATTTGGCCAGTGTAGTTGGTACAGGTCGATATAGTCGGTTTTAAGCCGAGTCAGGCTGCCTTCAATGGCAAGTAGGATATTTTTTTTATCGATACTACTTTTACCGTCTCGTATCCACGGCAGTGCTGGACCAGCAATTTTTGTGGCAAGAATAACCTTGTCACGGTTTTTGCGTGCAGCAAACCAATTGCCAATAATGGCTTCAGTTTTGCCGTAGGTTTCT
>NVSW01000045.1 GCA_002401365.1 Piscirickettsiaceae bacterium
TCTTGTAAATTATGACTCTTGGACATCTTATATCTCCTTGTTTTTTTTATTAATACAATCCCTTCCTTTGACCACATCGCGTCCTTGTATATTGCGATGCAACAAATTATACGCCTATTACACACCTAAACCTAGGATTATCCATATTGAGACCTTTGCACGATTGTTCTTTTGCCCTCTGGCGGCGTTAAAAATGTACTCAATAGGTCATTTATAACGCATAAACTCTCTCTTTCCGTGCATTTTTGCCTCGCCTAATGCGCCTACTGTTGGTGCCAAAGACCAAAATTCCGGCTCGTTCAATGAACTCATCTATAAAAATGCTCATGTGAGCCATGACTAATTAACGTTAACAGCAACCTGCTGTCTAAATACTCATAAGCTAACAAATAAAGGTTAGCCTTTAGCTTGTATTTAAAGATCTGTATTCCAGCCAAATCCCCGACCTTCATTTCACCAACAGACGGATCCTTAATAATTTGTTTAATTGCTTTATCTAGAGCGGACTTTTCTGCTTTGTGCAGCTTTTTAGTTTGACGTTTAAAGGTGCCCGTTTGTTGAACAATCACCCGAACTGATACACGGACACATCACCCGCCTTGCTCTCTTCAATACCGATTAGCAGCCCTTTAATAAAACTTAGTGGTAAGTCAGGGTTTTCTTCAGCCATTTTACCAAGTCTAGCCCAATATTCTATCTGTTTAGGCGTGCTACGGTGTTGTGCTTTTCCGTTAACAGCGGCATCACGAATAAGCTCATCTGATAATTTAATGGCTTTTGACATCACTCACCTCTAAAGAACTAAAAGAAACCTAATTATAAGCTAAAGGTTTCAAAATAAAACCTATTGTAACATTTGATTAGGGCAGACAAATACCGAGAAGCCATTATATGGCTTTTACAGCAAGTCCTCTATTGAGCGACACCCCCACTCTGGAAAATGCTG
This sequence comes from Piscirickettsiaceae bacterium, assembly GCA_002401365.1. Taxonomy (GTDB): domain Bacteria; phylum Pseudomonadota; class Gammaproteobacteria; order Methylococcales; family Cycloclasticaceae; genus Cycloclasticus. The sequence goes on from NVSW01000045.1 coordinate 947, forward strand.
TCTAATCAATGCATTCATGTCTTTTTCAAACGCACTGTATTGGCAAGTGGCTGTTTGTTGGCTCGCTTGTGTTGTTGATGCTTGCAAAATCATGCCTGCAGCAAGTGTTGCATGGGTGTATTTATCTATAACGATAAAGCTGCCTGTGCCTTTAATATCTGAATAAGCATCAAAAGCGATGGTTTGATTTAATGATAATTGGCAACGGCCTATTTCGTTTAACTGCAGTTCATCAGCGCTTAGTTTTTCTAAAGTATTAACGTCTATTTTATAATCAACGGCTTTAAATTGACTGGGAATGAGGTTACTGGCACGTTTAATCAGGTATTCAACACCTACTTGCATCGGTTTTTCATTCATCCAGACTAACGTGACATCAAATTGGTTTGCTACGTCAGGTATATCGTCTGATTTGACAATCATGTCGCCACGACTGATATCGACTTCATCCTCCAGCGTTAAGGTCACCGCCATCGGCGCAAACGCTTCTCCAATTTCCATGTTCTCTTCACCAATTGTTGGTTGAATAAGCTGCTTTACGATGGAGGTTTTATTGGAGGGCAAAACAGTGACCGCGTCGCCCGCCTTAATGGTACCGGCAGCAATAGTGCCACAAAAACCTCTAAAGTCGAGATGCGGCCGATTGACGTATTGCACTGGCAAACGGAAGTTTTCTAAGTTCACTGTATCTTCTAGCGGAATGGTATCGAGCAGTTCCATTAACGGCACGCCGGTATTCCACGGCATATTCTCACTAGCGTTAACGACGTTGTCGCCGGTTAAGGCAGATACGGGGATAAATACGGGATTAACAATGCCAATCTCTTTAGCGAAAACTTGATACTGCTCTTTAATTTCATTAAAACGTTGTTCGCTAAAATCAACCAAATCCATTTTATTTATAGCGACAACGATGTGCTTAATGCCGAGTAAACTTGTAATGTAACTGTGCCGACGCGTTTGTGTTTGTACGCCATGTCGCGCATCAATTAATATAATTGCTAAATCCGCCGTTGACGCGCCAGTCGCCATGTTGCGTGTGTATTGCTCATGCCCCGGGGTGTCGGCAATAATAAATTTGCGTCTATCGGTGGCAAAAAAACGATACGCCACATCTATTGTAATGCCCTGTTCTCTTTCTGATTGAAGCCCATCAACCAATAACGCTAAGTCAATTGCCTCGCCAGTTGTGCCGTGTTTTTTGGAGTCTTTGTTGATGGCTGCCAGCTGATCTTCAAAGATCATTTTGCTATCGTGAAGTAAGCGACCTATTAATGTGCTTTTGCCGTCATCCACACTGCCGCAGGTAATAAAGCGCAGTAGTTCTTTGTTTTCATGCTGGTGAAGGTAGGCTTCAATATCAGACTCAATAAGGTCATTTTGCTCAACGGCCATTAGAAGTACCCCTCAATTTTTTTCTTTTCCATGGAGCCCGATTCATCGTGATCAATCAATCGGCCTTGGCGTTCGGATACTTTAGTCAGCAACATTTCCTGAATGATGTCTGGCAATGTTTCGGCTTCTGACGACACAGCACCTGTCAGCGGATAACAACCTAACGTTCTAAAGCGTACTTTTTCCATAACGGCTGTAGCACGTAACTGTTCTGGCATACGGTCATCATCCACCATTATTTTAGTACCGCCGTATTCAACCACTAGGCGCTCTTTAGCGAAATACAAATCTGGAATAGGAATGCTTTCTAAATAAATATATTGCCAAATATCAAGCTCCGTCCAATTGGATAATGGAAACACACGAATAGACTCACCCTGTTGATGACGCCCGTTGTATATATCCCATAATTCAGGCCGTTGGTTTTTGGGATCCCAGCGGTGGTTTTTATTACGGAAAGAGTAAATACGTTCTTTAGCGCGTGATTTTTCTTCATCACGTCTAGCACCGCCAAACACCGCATCGTATTCGTACAAATCAAGCATTTTCCGAAGGCCTTCTGTCTTCATAATATCCGTGTGCATGGATGAGCCATGCTCAAAGGGGGAAATATTTAATTCCTTTCCCTTTGGATTGGTATAAACAATCAACTCCATACCGACGTCTTTTGCACGTTGATCGCGAAAGGTAATCATTTCCTTAAATTTCCATGTCGTATCCACATGAACTAGAGGAAACGGCGGTTTAGCAGGGTTAAATGCCTTTTGTGCAAGTTGCAGCATGACTGAAGAGTCTTTGCCTACACTATATAACATGGCAGGATTATCAAATTCCGCCACCACTTCCCGCATAATATGAATGGACTCAGCTTCTAAGCGCTTTAAATGAGTGAGTTGTTTTTTGCTTATAACCATAACGAATAAAATAACTTTTTTATATAATACTTAATTATATAGGATTTATAACTACTTTCACCAGCGGCCTAGGCTCATTTTAAGCGTTTTATTCCAAAAAAGCTGAAAATTGCCATCAAAATATAGGCGTTAAGTAACGTTAAATTTAACACAGTGGCAAACTTGCAGTATTATTACAGTAACAACAACTATTGGCTATCTTCATGCAAAGAGCTTATTCACCTGCCGACACCCTAATTGACCACGCCGACCGCATATTACGCACCTTATCAGGCCATGCTAAAACAACGGGGCGAGCAAACCCGTCAAGTGCCGTAAATGATGTTGATTTAACAGCTGACGAAACCAAACTATCCGCGCAATTAATGCGCGTAAATCACGCCGGTGAAGTAGCTGCACAAGCCTTATACCAAGGGCAAGCACTCACTGCAAAAGACAAGGTTATTCAAGAAAAATTAAAACAAGCTGCTGAGGAAGAAAACGACCACCTAGCTTGGTGTAAAAAGCGCGTAAATGAACTGGGCGAACAAACGAGCGTTTTTGACCCCTTGTGGTACGCTGGCTCATTAACAATTGGTGCCATAGCCGGACTGGCTGGTGATAAATGGAACTTAGGCTTTCTTGCTGAAACCGAAAGGCAGGTTGTTAACCATATAGAGCAGCATTTAGAAAAACTCCCGGATAATGACGAAAAAACGCGCGCCATTCTTGAACAAATGCATATAGATGAGAATGCACACGCAACCACCGCTATCGAAAATGGGGCCGCTGAATTACCGGAACCTATCAAGCAAGGCATGAAACTCGTTTCTAAAATAATGACGAAAACCTCCTATTGGATTTAACCCCCATGCGACATCATTGGCAGACGCTTATTGAATTTGATAAGCAACACATCTGGCATCCCTATACTAGCTTAAGTCATCCAAGCCCTGTTTTTGCTATTGAATCTGCCTCAGGCGTACGCCTTAAACTTGCAGACGGCACTGAACTAATTGATGGCATGTCATCGTGGTGGGCGGCGATTCATGGCTACAACCACCCCGTGTTAAATACAGCGATTGAACATCAACTCAAATCCATGTCGCACGTTATGTTTGGCGGGCTCACCCACCAGCCTGCCATTGACCTCGCAAAAAAACTCATCGATATAACGCACGCTGATTTGCAACACGTTTTCTTCGCAGATTCCGGCTCTGTATCCGTTGAAGTAGCGATTAAAATGGCCATTCAATATTGGGCATCGCAAAACAGACCCGAGAAACAACGCTTACTTACCATCAAAAATGGCTATCACGGTGACACCTTTGGCGCGATGGCCGTGTGCGATCCCGATAACGGTATGCACCATTTATTCAACAACCTTCTTGCCAAACATCTATTCGCTCAAAGCCCTGATTGCTCTAATAACGAACACGCCGATAAAGCCGCGATTAAAGAGTTTGAGGGGCTTTTAAAAGACAACGTATCATCGATTGCTGCCGTTATTCTAGAACCCCTTGTACAAGGCGCAGGCGGCATGCGTTTTTATAGCGCCGCTTATCTTAAAAAAATTCGTGAACTGTGCGATGAATACAACGTATTGCTGATACTGGATGAAATTGCCACCGGCTTTGGCCGTACAGGCACCTTATTTGCGTATGAACAAGCAGACATTGCGCCCGATATTTTATGTGTGGGCAAAGCGCTTACGGGTGGCTACTTGAGTTTAGCCGCCACCCTTTGCTCTAGCAAAGTAGCTAACGGTATTGGAGACGGCGAATACCCCACGTTAATGCACGGCCCTACATTTATGGCAAACCCTCTCGCGTGTGCGGTAGCTAATGCCAGCCTAGACTTATTGCTTAACTCACCTTGGCAAAAAGCCGTAACACGCATTGAGCAACAACTAAGTTCGGAGCTTGAAGCATGTCGCTCATTAAGCGCTGTTAAAGATGTTCGCGTAAAAGGTGCCATAGGTGTTATTGAACTACATAAACCAGTTGATATTCACTGGATGCAACCACGCTTTGTAGAGCTTGGCGTTTGGGTCAGGCCATTTTCCAACTTAGTTTATGTTATGCCGCCTTATATTATTGAGGAAAGCGATTTAACTTGTGTAACAGCTGCCATGAAACAGGTTGTATCGGAGATTAACTAGCTTTCGATGAAATTAAACTCCCCTTATCGCGCTAAAGAACTAATACCTTTTCGGAACAGTATGCGCGTTGTCTGAGCACAGCGAGTTTAGCGCATGCCCGAAAAGATATTAATTCTTGCGATTAGGGTGACTTTTTCTTTGGTTCGTTTCTTTTGGTCACACAAAAGAAATGAACGCCCTTGCGGCAGCAAAAAACCATGTTATCTTTAGCTTATGGAAACCAAGCATAATTCCCTGTTTGCTCTTAATTATCATATTATCAGAAATTTTATGCCTGCTATATATAATAATTAAAGAGAATTATGATTCCTGTTAATAACAAGTTAGGC
>NVSW01000046.1 GCA_002401365.1 Piscirickettsiaceae bacterium
TATTAAGACTAGACGTAACCTTTGCCAAATCTACATTTGTCATGCCTGCGATTTGCGAAATTGTCGTAACACCACTTGCCTTCAGTGCTGCCGCAGTTTTTTCACCAATACCATCAATTAAAATTGGCTCATCAACAAAATCGGTAGAAACGGTTAACCAGCCACCTGCGCCAGCTGGTTGCAATTGTTTCAATTTCTTAAGGCGTTCAGCATCGGTTTTAGAACGTGGCATATCACCAGAAAGCATCGAAACCGCTTGGCGCTTCCATTCCTGTTTTAGATGGGCCTCAGGAAAACCAATATGCTTAGTAAGTTCATCAAGCTCTTCTTCGCTCGCATGGGCAATTTGAATTATACTAACAATACCAGCAGATGCTAAAGCAGCTGTTGTTTTTGGCCCTATACCATCCATCAAGCTTATATCGTCAATAAAACCAAAAGGCGTATCTGGAACAATAGCTATTTCTGGTTCTGGTTCTGGTTCTGGTTCTGGTTCTGGTTCTGGTTCTGGTTCTGGTTCTGGTTCTGGTTCTGGTTCTGGTTCTGCAGGAGTAGGTTCCTCTGCATCATCCATGTCAAGGTGAACTTCAATATCTTTATCAGCCGTCGTTTCCAACTCTTCGCCTTCAGCAGCAGCCACTGTCTCATTACTTTCTTCAGTTAAATTCACACTGGCTAAATTAAACACGTCATTATTTAGGTAAATATCTGACAAGCCATTGACCGATTCGTGAAAAAAAGAAATATTTTCCACACTATTGGCGAGTTGCGCTTTCACAAAATCTTTAATACACGCCGTTTCCCCTCCCACAATTTCAGCTACATATCTAGACGCACTTTCTTCCACCACACCCATTGCCACCACTTTCTTGAATAAATCTTTTTTTCTATCTTCTCCATCAGCCTCAATTTTTCTTAATAGTGAAGAAAGCGCCTCTCTTAGAGCTGTTTTTTTCTTCTTTGCTTTAAAAAAGATAAACCCAAGCCCCGCCAATAGCACCAATAAAACTTCAATCAATATAATTAAAAGTCCTGTGCTCATTTATATACTCTCCATGCGTTCAAAAACCTCGGGAACATCAGCACCCAAGTCAGTTTTACCCATTTCTTGCTCTTGTATCGCTTGCCTGTAGAAATCCAGGACTAATTCTTTACTTGCATTTAGTTCATCCACATCTCTAGAACTCGAAAATAACTTCGTATACTCTTTTGATACTTCATCAAGCGTCGCTATTGCTGAAGAAAGTTGTCCCGCAAGCCTTTCCTTTTCACCCAACGCAATATTTAGCGCCGCTTTCATCTCAGCAAGACGTTGATCATCACTTACTATTGAGGCCCCATCTGATGCTGCAAGCCCTTTAATAACTTGCCAATACGGCTCCGATAATGAATTTACATGTTGATCAATAGATTTAAGATGCTCAGCTTCTTTTTGTAAAAATATTTTTACAATATGTTGATATAGCGACGTTTCTTTTTTATGAATGTCAGCCAACAAATCCTGTAGCGATTCTTCATCAAATGCCGGCAGCTCTGTAAGCTCTTGAAAGTCGTCGGTTCGGGTTTTATGCCTGTTTTTTAAAGTTTTTATCAAACTAACAACTGCTTGGTGCTCAGTTTTCTTCTTTTTACCACCTAAAAGGTAAACAACACCCACAAAAATCACGCCTAGAACAATAACCTCGCCCATTAATAGCCACGTTAGCAACTCGGTACTCATGTTATTACTTTATTCACTAATTCATCATCTGCCATTGCTGACTTCTTTTTATACCATCTATAGCCGAAGAACCCAGCTGCCGCTAACAATATATTCACCAATAGAACAATACCTAACGTAAGCATCCAGTTAGTCTTTTCAGCAACGATGTCTTCTTCGCTCGGCTTTTCTGCTTCTGTTATCACTTTGGCATTGTCCACAACATCAGGACATACTAACGTTTCCTCTTGCTGAATATTTTCTGACACTTCAATCCCTGAGTCCGCTAACACTTTTCTAAATTCTGCTTTAAGCTCTATTTTTGTAATCTTAGGGGCAGCTTTTACATTAATCGTCATCATTTCAATACGTTCAAATGTATTACCTTTTGCTCGCACCACCAGTTCATACCCTCCTACTTCAAGATCTTTGCCAATGTCTGCAAAAAAATAACCGCCATTAATCATATCTTGCTCCATCACAAAAACTGTCTTTTCACCTTGCTTGTCAGTTAACTCAACAGTAGCCTGAATCGCATTTAAAAAATTAACATTCGTCAGCAGCCTTCCCTGTTCCGCTAACAGCATTCTTATTCTTGAATCAGCACCCGCCACAAATGCCTCTGGTAAATTATCAACGGCCATTTGCAAGCCTTTTAAAATAAAAATCTCATTATCTGGATCGGCTGCCGCTACCAAGCGCCACTCACCTTCCATCGGATTTGTTACCGTTACGATGTCATACCGCTTTTCACGATGCCAATCTACGCCAGAGCGTTTGCTATCTTTGCCAAAATCCATACCCTCTGGGTCATCCAACTGAGTTGAGCCAAAACCCTTTTTTCTAAACACAACAGCAGTAAATTGTTTTACTCCATCATCAATCAAAAATTTATTGGCAACGATTGGAATACTATTTTTTCGAATCAAGCGTTTATTGACCCTCAAAAGAATTCGCTCGAGATGTTTAGGGTTTTTAACTTGGTCATACCAACCCATCGTTTCTGTGGCTATTTTTTCCAGCATTTTCTTATCCCCTTTGTCTGATAAGGCAATAATATGCACACTGACACCTAATGACTTCAATCTATCTATTTGATATTTTTCAATTCTACCTTTAGAGGCGACATTAGCAGCATTGGTACCACCTAGTGTTACTTTTCCATCCGTTAAAACGACAATATGTCGTTTAGTTCTATTGTCGGCTACTACCCAATCCAGCGATGCAACAGCCAAAGCCTTCTCCAAATGACTAGCCTTACCTTTGGAATGAATTTTCTCGAGAGATTTTAATACTTCACGTCGCCAGAACTCACCAACTTTAGATAACGGCACAATTTCGGTCACCATATCATCAAACATCCAAACGCCAACATTTGCACCATTTGGTAACAGTTTAGTAAATAATTTTAATGATGCCTTCCTGTATTCAGGAGCATCCGACAACTTCATATTCTGCGACACATCCACCAAAATACGAATATCGAGCTTTTTATCTGCTTTACCAATAGCTGCCGCAAATGTATGCACAAATAACAGCCCTAAAAGAAGCACTATTATTGAGTATTTACACCCTTGCGTTGAACTGGAAGCATGAGTGTTTCCAGTTAGTCCTGCTTTAAATTTCCTCATTTACCTTGCCTTTTATCCTGTACCACGAGCTACCCAACAGCCCAAGTATTTGCAAAAAATACAGAATATTATTAATGTTATCGGTTTTAAAGTTAAGTAATGCGAGTGCATTTTTCACCCGCGTCAACAAAGCTATTACCCTTGAGGTATAAGTCGGCAGAGCGGGGTAAAACTTGAGAGGTTTAGTGTCTTACCTATCCAGAACGGTAACGGCAGGCAGCGCCTTTCCTTCTAAAAACTCAAGAAATGCACCACCGCCAGTAGAAACATAAGATATTTTGTCGGCAATATTGTATTTATCCACCGCGGCTAGCGTATCACCGCCACCAGCAATTGAAAAACCTTCGCTTTCGGCAATTGCCTTTGCAAGTGTTTTAGTACCTTCAGCAAACTGCTCAAATTCGAACACACCCAATGGGCCATTCCACACGATAGTACCGGCTGCTTTTACAATATCCGCGTATTGTTTTGCCGTTTGCGGACCAACGTCTAAAATAAAATCATCGTCTTCAACGTCGGCTACCAATTTTACAACGGCTTCCGCCGATTCTGAAAATTCTTTGCCGCATACGACATCAATGGGCACAGGAATACTCGCGCCATTTTTTTTTGCTTTGGCCATCAAAGCTTTTGCTTCGTCGATTAAATCAGCTTCATATAATGATTTTCCCACTGGGTGACCTTGCGCCGCGATAAAGGTATTGGCAATGCCTCCACCCACAATCAGTTGGTCAACTTTGTCCAACATCGAATCCAGCACGGTAAGCTTTGTAGATACTTTTGCGCCCCCCACTATCGCTAACATCGGTTGAGCCGGTTCATGCAATGCCTTACCTAGTGCGTCTAACTCGGCTGACAATAACGGACCCGCACAAGCAATTGGTGCATATTTAGCCACCCCATGTGTTGAAGCTTGTGCGCGATGCGCCGTACCAAACGCGTCCATCACAAACACATCGCAGAGCGCGGCCATTTTTTTAGCCAACACCTCGTCATCTTTTTTCTCGCCCACGTTAAAACGCACGTTTTCGCATAAAATAATATCACCGACTTCACCTTCTACACCGTCAACCCAATCTTTTTGCAAACGAACAGGCAAACCCAATAGCTTAGATAAGTGTTCTGCGACCGGTTTTAAACTAAACGCTTCGTCAAACACACCTTCTATTGGACGGCCAATGTGTGACATCAACATCACCATAGCGCCTGCCGCATGCGCTTGTTGAATTGTCGGCAAACTCGCACGAATTCTTGCATCACTGATCACCTTGCCATCTTTAATCGGCACATTCAAATCTTGTCGAATAAGAACCCGTTTACCGGATAAATCAAGGTCTTGCATGTTAGTAATGCTCATAAATGGACTCAGTGTTTTACGGGTGAGAGATGAGCGTTTATGACAATAATTCTTTTGCTGCCGTCACCAATTTGTCTGCGGTAATACCAAAATACTCAAACAATACCTTAGCAGGTGCAGATTCACCGTAGCGATCTATACCAATAACCGCGCCGTTTAGGCCAACATACTTATACCAAAGCGCCGTTGTACCCGCTTCTATCGCTGCTCTTGCTGTTACCGATGAAGGCAAAACAGATTCTTTATACGCCACATCCTGCTTATCGAAAATATCCGTACACGGCATAGACACTACACGAACTTTTATCCCCTCCGCCGACAATGTTTCTGCCGCAGCCGTCGCTAGTTCCACTTCAGATCCCGTGCCCATCAAAATCACCTGCGGTTCGCCATCACAGTCCTTCAGCACATAAGCACCTTTCGAAATAGCCGCAACTTGCTCAGCAGAACGATCTTGGTGCTGTACATTTTGGCGAGT